>JAIWOL010000165.1 GCA_020216925.1 Thiobacillus sp.
GAGCGAATCGAGCCTTCAATGTAAACCTGGCTGCCCTTTTTGAGGTATTGCCCGCACACTTCTGCGGTGCGGCCGAAGAAGGCAATGTTGTGCCACTCGGTGTGTTCGGCGAGCTGCCCGCTCTTGTCCTTGTATTTATCGGTTGTGGCGACGCTGAAGTTGGCCACGGCCTCGCCGCTGGGCAGATAGCGCATTTCGGGGTCGCGCCCGAGATTGCCGACGAGTATGACCTTGTTGACGGATGCCATGTTGTTCCCTGATTGAGTGATGTGCCTGTGTGGGCGATTCTATCAGGCCATGTGCATCAGGCCACGCCGTCAAGTCATGCCCAGGAGACGACGGGCAGCAGGTTCGTCCCAGCCGCGCACGCTGACCTTGAGCATGGCCACGCCTTCTTCAGCCAGCACGGCCGCTTCGACCACTCCAGACAGGCCCGCCAGCTGGGCTTTCAGCAGCGCGGCCTGATCGGCCTGCATGGCGCCGACGCGAAACATGCGGGTCTTGATGGCAGGCGGCGCAACCATGGAAAGCGACACCAGCAGCCAGGCGGCCATCAGCCCTACACAGAAGACGAATACCGCGGGAAAGCCGTGGTGCTGGGCCAGCCAGCCGCCAAAAAATCCGCCGAAGAACAGGCCCAGCGCCTGGGCGGTGTTGTAGACGCCCATGGCCGTGCCCTTGGCCGTCGCCGGCGCCAGCTTGGAAATGAGCGAAGGCAGGCTGGCTTCCAGCAGGTTGAAAGCCACGAAGTAGGCAAACAGGGCCCAGACGATGACCCAGAAATGGGCCAGCCCCAGGGCCAGACCAAGCAGCGACAGCAGCATCAGGGCCACCGCACCGATGAATACGGGTTTCATCCGGCCGCGTTTTTCTCCGTAGATGATCGCCGGCACCATCAATACAAACGAACCCAGCAGCACCGGCAAATAAACCGCCCAGTGATGATCAGCCGCCAGTCCGGCGTTTTTGAGCGCTACGGGCACCACGACGAACATGGCCATCTGCGCGGCGTGCAGGGCAAAGATGCCAAAGTCCAGGCGGGCGAGCTGGCCGTTTTTCAGCACGTCGCCAAGGCGGGCGGGGTTGGCCTGGGCGTCTGCATGAAAGTGCGTGGCCGCCGGGTCCGGCACCCAGGAACGGATCACCCAGATTGCCGCCAGGGCGAGAATGCCGGTCAGCGCGAAAATGCCCGGCACGCCTATGGCCTGGTTGAGCGCGGGGCCGGCCACGAGCGAAATGGCGAACGTGAGGCCGATGGTGGAACCGACGATGGCCATCGCCTTGGTGCGATGCTCCTCGCGCGTGAGGTCGGCGAGCATGGCCGTGACCGCGGCCGACACCGCGCCCGCGCCCTGCAGCGCACGGCCGGCTATCGTCCAGTAAATATCGCTCGCCGAGGCGGCGAGGAAGCTGCCCAGCGCAAATACGATCAGGCCGAAGACGATGACTTTCTTGCGCCCCATGCGGTCGGAGGCCATGCCGAAGGGAATCATCAGCAGGGCCTGGGTCAGGCCATAGATGCCCAGGGCCAGACCGATCAGCGTGTGGTTATGGCCGCCCGGCAGGTGTTCAGCGTAGAGGGCGAATACGGGCAGAATGAGAAACATGCCCAGCATGCGCAGGCCGAAGATGGCTGCAAGCCCCGATGCCGCGCGCTTCTCGTCGCGGGTCATGTTCTCGGAGAATTCGGTGTGGGCCACGGCTAGACTGGAATCCCGGAATTCGGCTGGGTGCAGAAGTCCGCTATATTAGCAGGTTGCGAATTACGCTCCCCGCTGCCCAAATGGAATTCATCCGCATCCGCGGCGCACGCACGCACAATCTCAAGAACGTCAATCTCGACTTGCCGCGCAACAAGCTCGTCGTGATCACCGGACTGTCGGGTTCGGGCAAGTCCTCGCTGGCGTTCGATACGCTCTACGCCGAGGGTCAGCGCCGTTATGTGGAATCGCTGTCGGCCTACGCGCGGCAGTTTTTGCAGCTGATGGAAAAGCCCGATGTCGATCTGATCGAAGGCTTGAGCCCGGCGATTTCCATCGAGCAGAAAGCCACCAGCCATAACCCGCGCTCGACCGTGGGGACGGTCACCGAAATCCACGATTACCTGCGCCTGCTGTACGCCCGCGTCGGCGACCCGCGCTGTCCGGAGCACGGCATCACGCTCGCCGCGCAGACGGTGTCGCAGATGGTCGATGCCGTGCTCGCGTTGCCGGAAGATACCAGGCTGATGATCCTGGCGCCGCTGGTGGTGGGGCGCAAGGGCGAGAATCTCGAACTGTTTGCCGAACTGCGCGCGCAGGGTTTCGTGCGGGTGCGGGTCGACGGCAAGGTGGTTGAACTCGATGCCGTGCCGAGGCTCGACAAGAACAAGAAACACACCATCGAAGTGGTGGTGGATCGCCTCAAGGTGCGCGCCGACGCGAAGCAGCGTTTGGCCGAGAGCTTCGAGACCGCGCTGCGCCACGCCGACGGCCGCGCGCTGGCGGTGGAGATGGACAACGGCAGGGAACATCTGTTTTCCGCCAGGTTCGCCTGTCCGGTGTGCAGCTATGCGCTACCCGAACTGGAACCGCGCCTGTTTTCGTTCAACAACCCCATGGGCGCCTGCCCGGCCTGCGACGGGCTCGGCCAGATCACTTTCTTCGATCCGGTACGCGTTGTCGCCTTTCCGCATCTGTCGCTGGCCAACGGCGCGATCAAGGGTTGGGACAAGCGCAACCAGTTCTTTTTCATGATGCTGCAATCGCTGGCCCTGCATTACGGCTTCGACCTGAACACGCCGTGGGAACAGTTGCCGCCGCGCATCCAGGACGCGATCCTGAACGGCAGCGGCAAGGAATCGATCAATTTCCAGGTGCTTGCCCCGCGCGGCGGGTTCACCACCCGCGCCTATCCGTTTGAAGGCGTGCTGGCCAACATGGAGCGCCGCTACCGCGAATCCGATTCGATGGCGGTGCGCGAAGAACTCGCCAAGTACCAGAACAACAAGCCCTGTCCGAGCTGTCGCGGCACCCGGCTGCGCGAGGAGGCGCGCCACGTGCTGGTGGGCGGCAAGGCAATCTTCGAAATCAGCGCCATGCCGCTACGGGACGTGCAGGTCTTTTTCGAGACGCTGCGGCTCGACGGCCAGCGCGCGCAGATCGCCGACAAGATCGTCAAGGAAATCATCGCCCGCGTCGGCTTCCTCAACAACGTGGGGCTCGATTATTTATCTCTCGACCGTTCCGCCGATACGCTGTCCGGCGGCGAATCGCAGCGCATTCGCCTCGCTTCGCAGATTGGCTCCGGGCTGACCGGCGTGATGTACGTGCTCGACGAACCGTCCATTGGCCTGCATCAGCGCGACAACGACCGTCTGCTCGCCACGCTCAAACATCTGCGCGACATCGGCAATTCGGTGCTGGTCGTCGAGCACGACGAGGATGCAATCCGCGCGGCCGACTACGTCGTCGACATGGGCCCCGGCGCGGGCGTGCACGGCGGCGAAGTGGTGGCCGAAGGCACGCCGGAGGAAATCCGGCTGGCGAAAACCTCGCTCACCGGTGCCTATCTCTCGGGCAGGCGCAGTATCGCCTTGCCGCTAAAGCGCCGCGCGCGCGATCCGTCGCGTGCCCTGATCGTGAAGAACGCACGCGGCAACAACCTCAAGAACGTCACGCTCGAACTGCCGGTCGGATTGTTCGTCTGCGTTACCGGCGTGTCGGGATCGGGCAAATCCACCCTCATCAACGACACGCTTTACTCTGCCGTCGCACGCCACCTCTACGGCTCCAGCGCCGAGCCTGCCGCCCACGACGAAATCGAGGGCCTGGAATATTTCGACAAGGTCATCAACGTCGACCAGAGCCCCATCGGCCGCACGCCGCGTTCCAACCCGGCAACCTACACCGGACTGTTCACCCCGATCCGCGAGCTGTTTGCCGGCGTGCCCGAGGCGCGCGCGCGCGGCTACGGCCCCGGACGTTTCAGCTTCAACGTCAAGGGCGGCCGCTGCGAAGCCTGCCAGGGCGACGGCGTGATCAAGGTCGAAATGCATTTTTTGCCGGATATCTACGTGCCCTGCGACGTCTGCCACGGCGCGCGCTACAACCGCGAAACGCTCGAAATCCACTACAAGGGCAAGACCATCCGCGACGTGCTCGAAATGACCATCGAGGCCGCCGCCGAATTCTTCGACGCCGTGCCGGTAGTGAAGAAAAAACTTCAGACGCTGATCGACGTGGGGCTGGGCTACATCCGCCTCGGCCAGTCGGCGACCACGCTGTCGGGCGGCGAGGCGCAGCGTGTGAAGCTCGCGCTCGAACTCTCCAAGCGCGACACCGGGCGCACGCTCTACATCCTCGACGAGCCGACCACGGGCCTGCATTTCGCCGACATCGACCTGCTGCTGAGGGTGTTGCAGCGCCTGGCCGACGCCGGCAACAGCGTCGTCGTCATCGAGCACAATCTCGACGTGATCAAGACGGCCGACTGGCTGATCGACCTGGGCCCCGAAGGCGGCGCCGGCGGCGGGCAAATCCTCGCCTGCGGCACGCCGGAAGACGTGGCCGCGCACCCCGCGAGCCACACCGGCAAGTATCTGCAACCCGTGCTCGCCCGTCGTTGACATGGGCGAGCCGGTCCGTCTCTCCAAACTCATGTCCGAACGCGGGCTGTGCTCGCGCCGCGAGGCCGATGCGTATATCGAAAAAGGCCTGGTGTTCGTCGATGGCAAGCGCGTGTCCGAGCTTGGCGCCAAGGTCGACCCGGACTGCGCGATCCGGCTGGATGCAGCCGCAAACGCACAACAGGCTGAACGTGTGACGATCCTCCTGCACAAGCCGGTTGGCTATGTGTCGGGCCAGCCCGAGCCTGGCTGCGAACCCGCCGTCACCCTGATCCGTGCTGCAAGCCGCTGGCACGGCGACCGCGACACCCGACGATTCAGCCGCACCCAATTGAGAGGCCTGGCGCCCGCCGGCCGGCTCGACATCGATTCCACCGGGCTGCTGGTGCTGACGCAGGATGGCCGCATCGCAAAACAGCTGATCGGCGACGATTCCTGCGTGGACAAGGAGTATCTGGTGCGCGTCGAAGGCCGGCTCGACGAACGCGGCCTGGCCCTGCTGAATCACGGTCTCGCGCTCGACGGCAAGAAACTGCGCCCGGCCCGGGTCGTCTGGCAGAACGCCGAGCAGTTGCGCTTTGTGCTGCGCGAGGGCCGCAAACGCCAGATCCGCCGCATGTGCGAGCTGGTCGGCCTGAAGGTCGTGGGCTTGAAGCGGGTTCGCATCGGCCGCGTCCGCCTGGGCGACCTGCCGCCGGGGCAATGGCGTTATCTGCGCAGCGACGAGCGCTTTTGAATCCGGTTTTGTAAAAATCCGCTTGTGCCGGCTTTGCCCGGTGCGTGAATCGGCGTATAAATCATGACCACAGGCAGCACGCCTGCAATCTTTTCATTCATCATCCGGGAGAATCCACATGCATTCGAAACTGCTCGTCGCCTTGTTTGCCGCACTGACGCTGACCGCCTGCCAGAAAGCTGAAGAAGCCGCCGCCCCCGCCATGGAGAAGGCGCAGGAAGCCGCCGGCACCGCGGTCGACGCCGCAGGCAGTGCGGCCGCGGCAGGCGCCGAAGCAGCCGGTGATGCCGCTGCTGCCGCCGGCGACGCCGTTACCGACGCTGCCGCCAATGCGGCCCAGGGCGCCGCCGACGCGGCCGCCACTGGCGCCAGCAAGGTGCAGGAAATGGCCGACAAGGCCAAGGAAGCCACGCAGTAAGCGCCTGCTGGTACGCTGTCATGCGGCCGGGTTCGCCCGGCCATTTTTTCGAGCGCATTGCGCGGCGATGGCTGCCATCAAGCAGTCTGCCAGGTCTCCTACAATGTGCGCTCATCTTCCTGATTCGCACCCTGCCTCGCCATGCGCCTATCCATCAGCCTGCTGTGTCTTTTCTGTGTCCCCGTCTTCGCCGCCCCACCCGTGGGGGTCACGGTGCGGAGCCTGGAAGCCGTGGCAATCCACCCGGTTCGGGAGGCACAGGCGCAGGCGGTTTCGCTCAACCTCGCAAAGCTGTCTGCCGAGATTGCGGCGCGCATAGACCGCATTCCTGTCGAGCCCGGTCAGCGCATTGCGCGTCACGCCGTGGTTGCCGAACTCGACTGTGGCGACGCGCGGATCGCCGCCGAGCGCGCCGAGGCAGCATTGGCCTCGGCGCAGGCCCGGCTGAAGCTCGCCCGGCAGCAATTGCAGCGCAATACGGAGCTGGCCGCCAGGAATTTCATCTCCGGCGACGCGCTGGACAGTCGAAAAACCGAGGTCGAGGTGGCGGCGGCGGATGTGAAGCTCAATCAGGCGGTCTACAACAGTGCGCGCCGTGACGTGGGCAAATGCTCGGTCAGGACGCCTTTCCCGGCCATCGTCGAAGCGCGCCTGGCACAGGTTGGCGAATGGGCAAGCCCGGGGACGCCCCTGGTGCAGGTGTGGGACACCTCGCGCCTGCAGCTGGCTGCGCAGTTGCAGGCCAGCGAGGCCGATTCGCTGACCGACCCGCGGTTCGTGAGCCAGGGGCGCGAGTACGCCGTGAAACTGCTGCGCGTTTCACCCGCCCTGAATCCTGCGGCGCGGACCCGCGAGGCGCGTTTTACATTCGTGTCCGCGCCGCCCGCTCCTGGCAGTCACGGGGTGCTGCGCTGGCGCGATCCGCGTGCCTGGCTGCCGGCTGATTATCTGGTGCGTCGCGGCAATGCGCTGGGCGTGTTCATTGTGGTGGATGACGTGGCCCGCTTCGTCGCCCTGGCCGATGCGCAGGAGGGTCGCCCGGCCCTGGCAGCCGGCCTGCCGCGCACTGCGCGCCTTGTCGTCAACGGTCGTTTTGCGTTGCAGGACGGCACGAGAGTCACGCTGCAATGAGCTTTTACGCGCGTTTCATCACCAACCATCCGCTGGCAAATGTCAGCTTCGTGGTCGTGCTTCTGCTCGGCGTGCTGGGGTACATCAACCTGCCGCGCGAACAGGATCCCGAAATCAATTTCAACTGGCTGGTGGTGAACACCGTCCTGCCTGGCGCGTCGGCCGAGGACGTCGAGAAAAAGGTGACCGAACCGCTGGAGGAAGCGATTCGCACCCTGCCCGATATCCGTTTTGTGTCCAGCACCAGCCGCGACAATTCCTCGGTGATCCTGGTGCGCTTCCGCGAGATACCGGCGCGCCAGTTCGACAAGCATGTGACCGACCTGCGCCGGCTGGTGCAGAACAAGTACAACAGCGACCTGCCGGCTGACGCCAGAGAGCCAGACGTGCAGGAACTCACTACGTCCAACGGTTTTCCCACGGCGATGGTGCTGCTCACCGGTCCGGCAGCAGACGAGCGCCTGCGCCTGACAGCCCGCCGCATCAAGGACGATATCGAACGTCTGCCGGGTGTCGACAAGGTGCTGTCCACCGGCCAGGGCGAGCCGGAACTGCGTATTGAGTTTTCACCGAGCGAAGTGGCGGCGCGCGGCCTCACCGCCGCCCAGGTTGCCGACGCGGCGAGCGCATGGTTTCGCGACACCTTTGCCGGGCGGGCCCGCGTAGGCGACGACGACTGGCTGGTGCGGGTGATCGGCCAGGATGCGGATGCAGACTATCTCGGCCGTCTTACCGTGCTGTCGCCCCGCCTGCACGTCCCCGTGCCGTTCTCTGCGCTGGCAACGGTGGAAACAGCGCGGGCGCGCCCGTCCAGCCTCGCGGCGTCGGATGGCCAACCTGCCGTGATTCTGGCGATCACCAAGAAAAGCCGCGTCAACACCCTGAACCTGGTGGCCGACATCAATCAACTCGTCAGCGCGCGCGCCGCCGCATTGGAACAAGACGGATTCCGTCTGATGCTGCTGGACGACCAGACGGTCCCGACCCAAACCGCCATTGGCGTGATGGAATCGAATGCCCTGCTTGGCCTTCTGATCGTGCTGGGTCTGTGCTGGCTGTTTCTGGGTACACGGCTGGCGCTGCTCGTCAGTCTGGGAATCCCTTTCGCGCTGGCCGGGGTCTTTGCCATCCTGTATGCCTTTGATTTCACGCTGTCGATCCCGGTTCTGCTCGGTATCGTGATCGCGCTGGGCATGCTGGTGGACGATGCGGTGGTCATCACCGAGGCCATCTATTACCGGATTGCGCGAGGGGCCGGTTCACTGGCCGCAACGCTCGACGCCGTGCGCGAGGTCGGCTGGCCGGTGCTGGCAGCGGTGGCAACGACCATTGCCGCTTTCCTGCCGCTGATGCTCATGCCCGGCATCGTCGGCAAGTTCATGTTTCTGGTGCCCATGGTGGTCACGCTGGCGTTGCTGATGAGCCTGATCGAGGCCTACTGGATGATGCCTGCGCACGTTACGGCGCTGAAAATCGATTTCAAGCGCTCCTCCCGTCTGCACGCAATTCGTGAACGCGCAACCCATGCCCTGCGTGTGAAATACACACGCGCGCTGGTCAAGCTGATGCGCCATCCCTGGATCGGCGGCCTTGCGGTTCTGGTGCTCTTCGTGACCGCGCTGGGGCTGGTCGGCAGCGGTGCGGTGCGCACGCAATTCTTTGCCTTCGACCCGATCCGGCTGTTCTACGTCAGCGTCGACATGCCGAGCGGCAGCGCCATCGAGACCACGCTTGCCGAAACCCAACGCGTGGAAGCAGTGGTGCGCCGCCATCTCAAGGATGGCGAAGCGCGCGGCGTGACAAGCTACGCAGGCGTGAAATGGACCGATACCGAACCCCTGTACGGCGAGGCGTACGGCCAGGTCAGCGTGTCACTGAATCCACGCAACGGCGACATGCGTGAAGTGGGCGAGATCGTCGACGCCATGCGCCGCGACGTCGAGGCCCTGCCCAGCGTCGGCAAGATTTCCTTCACCCAGTTGTCCGGCGGCCCGCCATCGCAGAAACCGATCAAGTTGCGCCTTTTGGGCGACGACATCACCGAGCTGCGCGCCGCCGCGCTGGCACTGAAATCCGCCGTGGCAAAAATCGAGGGCACACGGGACGTGACGGACGACGACCAGCCCGGACGCATGCAGCTGGTGCTGCGTCTCGACGCCGAAGCGGTAAAGGCAGCCGGTCTCGACCCTGCATTGGTTGCGCGGCTGGTGCGCCTGCATACCGAAGGCGAGATCGTGGCTGAAACCCGCTCCGGCGGCGACAAGATCGAGCTGCGCGTGCGCGGCATGAGCGGCCAGTCTGGCGCGCTCACCGATGTGCGGCAACTGCTCGCCGATCCGGTTGCCCTGCCCGACGGCAACACGACCACTCTGGGCGCGCTGGTCGAGGCCGAAACCCGGGTGGGTTCCGCCGGCATCAGGCACTACAACCTCAAGCGGGCGATCACGATCGAGTCTGATCTGGACAAAACACGGCTCGACACCGTGGCGGCCAACGCCCTCATCGCCGAAGCATGGTCAGATATCGGCGCGCGCTATCCCAACACCCGCATCGATTTTTCCGGCGAGCTGGACGACATCAACGAAAGCCTGGCTGCCATGAAGATGCTGTTTCTGCTTGGCGTGGGACTCATCTATCTCATTCTGGCCACGCAGTTCCGCTCCTACTGGCAACCTTTCCTCATCCTGTTGACAGTACCCATGGCCTTTACCGGCGTGGTGTTAGGCCTGTTCGTCACGGGCAACCCCCTGTCTCTCTACACGCTCTACGGCGTCATCGCGCTGGCTGGCATTGCCGTCAATTCGGCGATTGTGCTGATCGATGCCGCCAACGCCAGACTTGCTGACGGCATGAGCCTGCTGCACGCCACGCTTTACGCCGCGCGGCGACGGGTCGTCCCCATCCTCATCACGACCACCACGACCATTGGCGGCCTGTTTTCGCTTGCCGTCGGACTCGGCGGCCATTCGCTGATCTGGGGGCCCATGGCAGCGAGCATGGTGTGGGGCCTGCTGGTCGCCACAACGCTCACGCTCTTCACCATGCCCACTCTGTTCAGACTGGCCATGCAGACCGGCCCCGGCGTGCGGGACGGCCTGGTACGCCGCTTGTTGCGCAGGCCATGAGCCCGCGCGCCCTGCTGATCGCCTCTTTCAAAGCGGCTGTTGATGCTGCCGCCCCTGCGCTGCGCGTGCCCCCTCATCTCCCTCCGCCACCGCGCGGACGGACTCTGGTTCTGGGCGGTGGCAAGGCTGCGGCAAGCATGGCAGCCGCGGTCGAGGCCCACTGGCCCGCCTCGGCCCCGCTGTCGGGTCTGGTCGTTACCCGCTACCAGCACGGCTTGCCCACCCGGCGCATCGATGTCGTGGAAGCCAGCCATCCCCTCCCGGACGGACGCGGCGAAGCTGCCGCGCTGCGGATGCTGGAACAAGCCGGACAATTGACTGAAGACGATCTGTTGCTGGCCCTGATTTCAGGCGGGGGCTCCAGCCTTCTGGCCGCTCCCGTCGAAGGCGTCACCCTGAAGGCATTGCGGCAGCTCACCAAGATGCTGCTGGGCGCCGGAGCGACCATTCAGGAAATCAACACGGTGCGTAAACACCTCACCCGGCTGTCCGGCGGGCAACTCGCTCGCGCCGCGAAGGGCGCGCGCGTTCTCGCGCTCATCATCTCAGACGTGGTTGGCTGCATATTCCACTCCAAAACCGCCACTCATTCCACTCCAAAACCGCCACTCATTCCAATCCAAAACCGCCAGCAATTCCAATCCAAACCC
>JAIWOL010000060.1 GCA_020216925.1 Thiobacillus sp.
GAACCCACGGTAGGCTTGCACCTACGCCTGATTTCGAGTCAGGTACATTCGACCACTCTGCCACCTCTCCGGCGGCGCGTATTGTAACCGAGCCGTCGCGAATCCGTCTCCGGCTGGACGAAAATTTCCTCTCGGGGCAGACTGCGGCCCATGCCAGTCAGACAAAAAATGGCGACCCGCCGGAATGGGCTTATCCTGTTTTTGCTTGGCCTGTTGTCGGCGTGCGGCGCGCCCGTCCCGCCGGTCGAGAAAACAGGCGAGCTGGTGGTGGGCACCCGCAATTATCCCGCTACTTATTACATCGCATCCGATGGCGAGTCCGCAGGCTATGAGCACGATGTGCTGCGGGCGTTTGCCGAGTCCCAGCAATGGTCGGTGCGCTGGGTGGAAAAGAACGATCCGGACGCGCTGTTCGATGCACTCGACAAGCGAGCCATCCACATGGCTGCGGCAGCCTTGCCGCAGGCGGTGGTCAAGGATCGCCATTTCATTGCCGGGCCGGTGCTGTTCGAAACGCCGGTGCATGTGATTGTGCAGGCGGACAAACCGGCGCTGCGCACGCTGCGCGACCTGGCGGGCAAGCGCCTGGCGCTGATCGCGGGTTCGGGCCACACACCCATGCTGGCGCGGCTGAAACGCAAACACCCCGGTCTTGCCTGGACGACGCTGGAAAACGTCTGGCCGGAAGAGCTGCTGGCCCGGTTGCAGGTCGGCGAATTCGACGCGGTGGTCGTCAACGGCATGGCGTATGACCCCATGCGCAATCTCTACCCTGAACTCAAGGTGGCCTTCGACCTGCCGGACAGACAGAAAATCGTCTGGGCCATGCCTCCACTGAGTTCGCAGGAGTTGCGCACCCGTCTGGCCCGTTTCATCGAACGCGCACGCCAGGACGGCACGCTGGCGCGCATTCATGAACGCTACTTTGGCCATGTGAAACAGCTCGAACGCAGCGATGTGCTCGGCATACTCGAACGCCGGCCGCAACGTCTGCCCGCCCTGCGCCGTCACTTTCAGGAGGCGCAGACGCTGACCGGAATCGACTGGCGGCTGCTGGCCGCCATCGGGTATCAGGAGTCTCAGTGGAACCCCTATGCCACCTCGCCGACCGGCGTGCGCGGGTTGATGATGCTCACCGGCGAAACGGCCGACCGCATGGGCGTCGGCAACCGGCTCGATGCCCGGCAAAGCATAATCGGTGGCGCGCGCTATCTGGCCATGCTCAAGGACAGTCTGCCGGTACGCATCGCCGAGCCCGATCGCACCTGGATCGCGCTGGCGGCGTACAACATCGGGCTGGGACATCTGGAAGACGCGCGCCGCATTGCACAGGCGCGGGGCGGCGACCCGGACAGTTGGATCGATGTGAAAGCCGCCCTGCCCTATCTGAGCCGGGGCACCTATGGCCGCGTGATGAAATACGGCTATGCGCGCGGGCACGAAGCGCTGGGGCTCGCGGAAAACATTCGCAACTACTACGACATCCTGCTGCGACTGGAGCCGGAATACGATCCGCTCATCAATCTGGGGGAGCACGATTCGCTCGCGAGCACACCGGGCTGAAGCCCCGGTTCAGGCGGGTGTCAGCGTCTCCAGCCCCCCCATCCACGGGCGCAGCGCCGCCGGCACGGTGACGCTGCCGTCGGCGTTCTGGTAGTTCTCCAGAATCGCCACCAGCGTGCGGCCGACCGCCAGGCCCGAGCCGTTCAGCGTGTGCAGCAGTTCCGGCTTGCCCTGCGCGTTGCGCGTGCGCGCCTGCATGCGGCGCGCTTGGAAGGCCTCGAAATTCGAGCACGAGGAGATTTCCCGGTAGGTGCCCTGCGCCGGCAGCCACACTTCGAGGTCGTAGGTCTTGGCCGACGAGAAACCCATGTCGCCGGTGCACAAGAGCATTTTCCGGTACGGCAGGCCGAGTTTCTGCAGGATCGCCTCGGCGTGCCCGGTCAGTTCTTCCAGCGCCGCGTAGGAGTCCTCCGGGCGCACCATCTGCACCAGTTCCACCTTGTCGAACTGATGCTGACGGATCATCCCGCGGGTGTCGCGGCCGTAGGAACCGGCCTCGGAACGGAAGCACGGCGTATGGGCGACGAACTTCAGCGGCAGCGCGTCCGCAGGCACGATCTCGTCGCGCACCAGGTTGGTCACCGGCACTTCGGCGGTGGGGATGAGGTAGAGCCGGTCGGCGTCGGTCTCGCACTGTTTCGAATCGCGCGGCACCTGGAACAGGTCGGCCTCGAATTTCGGCAATTGCCCGGTGCCGCGCAGCGAATCGGCGTTCACCAGATACGGCACGTAGACCTCGGTGTAGCCGTGTTCTCGGGTATGCACGTCGAGCATGAACTGGGCGAGCGCACGGTGCAGGCGGGCGAGCGCACCCTTCATCACGGTGAAGCGGCTGCCGGCCAGCTTCACCGCGGCGGCGAAGTCGAGCTGGCCGAGGCCCTCGCCGAGGTCGACGTGGTCGCGCACCGGGAAATCGAACTGGCGCGGGCTGCCCCAGCGGGCGATCTCGACGTTGCCGGTTTCATCGCGGCCGACCGCCACCGATTCGTGCGGCAGGTTCGGCACGCCCATGAGGAAATCGTTGAGTTCGGCCTGAATTTCGGCCAGCCGCGCTTCCAGCTGTTTCAACGCGTCGCCCAGCCCTGCCACCTCGGCCATCACCGCCGTGGTGTCCTCGCCCTTGCCCTTCAGCATGCCGATCTGCTTCGACAGGGTATTGCGGCGGCTTTGCGCGTCCTGGGTGCGGGTCTGGAGCGTCTTGCGCTCCGACTCGAGTGCGTCGAAGCGCGCAATGTCGAAGGCGAAGCCGCGCGTGGCGAGCCGCGCGGCCACGTGTGCTGCATCACGGCGCAGCAATTGAATATCCAGCATGGTCGGAACCGGCAAAAAATCGGAAGCGCTATTCTC
>JAIWOL010000095.1 GCA_020216925.1 Thiobacillus sp.
CGCATCCTTCAACGCGCCCGTAGCTCAGCTGGATAGAGTACTTGGCTACGAACCAAGGGGTCAGGAGTTCGAATCTCTTCGGGCGCGCCACAAAATCAAGGGGTTAGCTTAGGCTAGCCCCTTTTCATTTATGCCGGGCTAACGTCGGGCTAACATTTCGTGGCCTGTCGTTAGCCAAGCCCGGCCAGTCCTGACCGGGCTTTTTCTTTGCCCGCGTGCCTCAATCCAGCCGCGGCGCAGCCGTAACTGCCTTGTGTGTGTGCCAATGCGCCGGTTTGCTCACCCCAACCCGGTTGGTGGCAAACAGCGGGACCGGCTTCTACTCTTCAATCGCGTCACCGCCTTCAGGGAGTCCATATGTCTTACTTGCAGCATAAATGGAGCGAACACGAGCGTATGGCCCAGCCTGCGCGCCGTTACGCCTCCCAGCGCGAATTCGAAGCCGACTGGATCTACACGCTGCGGCGCCGTTACCGCGTCTCGCAGGAAGCGCTCGCCGTGATGGCCAATGTATCCGTCACTACCGTGCAGAACTGGGAAAATCCGCGCAGCGCCAAGGCCATTGCGGAACACAACCAGGAACGCCTGCGCGATATCGAACGCGATCTGTGGATCAAGGCCCATGTCACCCTGCTCGATCCCTGTCCGCCCTACATCAAGGCCTTGTACGACCTGATGAGCGCGAGCAAGGACGAGAGCGCACGTGCGCTCGCCGACTATCTGGTGACCACCCTCCCCGAACGCGACCCCGGCCGTGCGCGCCTGCTGCATTGGGCGAGCCTCACCCACAGCATTGGCGAGCCGGGCTCTTTGCGCGCACGCAGCCTGTCCGAGGCCGCACTCGATGCCCTGGCCGGGGCCGACACGCAGCTGTCGGCTGCGATCGAAAACGAAATCCTCGGCAGCCAGTTCGAAGAACTGCTGCAATTGCCCCAGGGCGAGGCCCGGGCACGCCAGGGCATGAATCTGATGCGTGCCTGCGAGCGTCTGTTCCAGCGCGACCATCAGCCAGCCTATCTGTGGAACGCGCTCGAAGTCGCCTGCCGTGCACCGCTCGATACCCCGACTGTATTCCGACTGACCCAGGTGCTCGTCGATACGCTGGGCATCGATCCCGTGCGCCACCGGATACGCACCGAAGCCAGCTTCGAGGCTGCCCGCCTGGTGTTTGACGACCATGCGGCACGGAACTGAGGAGGCCCCATGAAAAGGATGCATCCTCTCGCCCTGATCGCTGCCACTCTGCTGCTGCTGCAGGCCACGACCAGTGTTCAGGCTGCTCCGCAGCCCAGCCAGATCGCGCCTACGCCCATCATCGTCGCCTGGGATCGGGTTGGCATCTCCGCCTGATCCGGTTCCGCCGACGCCGGTACGTCTGCCGCTGGCTGGTGCGGGCGGTTTGCCGAAGCCGGGATTGCCTTTGCGCCCGGCCACAGCCGAACCGGGTGCCAGGGAAATCGCTTAAAATTGCGTCTCACCGCAATTCGAACCGCCCTTCCCCATGGATAGTCCCCAGATTGCGCCGGCCCCCGCCGGCGCTGCCGCGCTGGTGCGCGACGTGAAGAAACGCCGCACCTTTGCGATCATCTCCCACCCCGACGCGGGCAAGACCACGCTCACCGAAAAACTGCTGTTGTTCGGCGGCGCCATTCAGATGGCCGGCACGGTCAAGGCCAAGAAGAGCGGCAAGTTCGCCACTTCCGACTGGATGGCGGTGGAGCAGGAACGTGGGATCTCCGTCGCCTCGTCCGTGATGCAGTTTTCTTACGACGACTGTGTGTTCAACCTGCTCGACACCCCCGGGCACAAGGATTTTTCGGAAGACACCTACCGTGTGCTCACCGCTGTCGACGCCGCGATCATGGTCGTCGACGCCGCCAAGGGCGTGGAAGAACAGACGATCAAGCTCCTGGAGGTGTGCCGGATGCGCAATACGCCCATCATCACCTTCATCAACAAGATGGATCGCGAAGTGCGCGAGCCGCTGGAACTGCTGGACGAGATCGAATCCATCCTCAAGATCCACTGCGCGCCGGTGACTTGGCCGATCGGCATGGGCAAACGCTTTCAGGGCGTGTACCACCTTGAACGCGAGGAAATCCTGCGCTTCAAGGCCGGCGAGGAAAACGCCGGGCAGGCTTTCGAGTCATTGCAAGGCTTGGGCGAGACCAAGCTGCGCGAGCTGTTTCCGCTGGAGGCCGACACGCTGCTGGGCGAGATCGAACTGGTGCGCGGCGCGGGCGTCGGCTTCTCGCTCGAAGAATTTCTCGCGGGCAAGCAGACGCCCGTGTTCTTTGGCTCCGGGATCAACAACTTCGGTGTGCGTGAAGTGCTGGCGGCGCTGGCCGACTGGGCGCCCTCGCCGCTCGCGCGCGAGGCGGTCGAACGCGTGGTCGAGCCCACCGAGCCCAAATTCACCGGCTTCGTGTTCAAAATCCAGGCCAACATGGATCCCAATCACCGTGACCGCATCGCCTTTTTCCGCGTCTGTTCCGGCCGTTATTCGCCTGGCATGAAAGTGCGCCATCGCCGCACCGGCCGCGACATGAAAATCGCCAACGCCGTGGTCTTCATGGCCAACGAGCGCGCGCGCATGGACGACGCGGTTGCCGGCGACATCATCGGCATCCACAACCACGGCCAGTTGCAGATCGGCGACACGCTGACCGAGGGCGAGAACCTGCAGTTCAAGGGCATTCCCTACTTTGCGCCCGAGTTGTTCTCGAAACCGCGTCTGCGCGATCCGCTGCGCGCCAAGCAGCTGAACAAGGGCTTGCTGGAGCTGGGCGAAGAAGGCGCGGTACAGGTGTTCGAGCCCTTCGCGGACAACGTACTCCTGATCGGCGCGGTGGGACCGCTGCAATTCGAAATCGTCGCGCACCGGTTGCGCACGGAATATGGCGTCGAGGCGACATTCGAGAACGCCGGCATCTACACCGCACGCTGGGTCACCTGTCCGGATGCGGCGCATCTGGCCGAATTCACCAAAACCAATTCACTGAAACTGGGGCGGGACGTGGATGGCAATCTGGTGTACCTGGCCGACACGCGCGTGAACCTGCAAATGGCGCAGGAACGCTGGCCCAAGGTGGCGTTCCACGATACCCGGGAACACGGCCAGCTGCTCGGCCAGTCTGCCTGAACGATACCTTGCATGCTGGACGGCGGCCGAGCCGTCACGCCGCCGGACTCTGCACGGGCTGGCCGGCTACCCAGTGGCAATGCACCCGGTGCTGCGCGCCCAACTGCGTCGCCTCGGGGTAACGCTGGCGGCAAACCGCGCTGGCGTGAGGGCAGCGCGGATGGAAATGGCAGCCGGAGGGCGGGTTCAGCGGCGAAGGTTGATCACCCGCCAGATACGTTTTATGCCCCATGCCTCCATCCAGACGCGGCACGGCGGCGATCAGTGCCTGGGTGTAGGGATGCCGGGGCGCGCGCAGTATCTCGGCCGCAGGCCCCGTTTCGACGATACGCCCCAGGTACATCACGGCCACTTCATGCGCCAGGTATTCCACCACAGCCAGATTGTGCGTGATAAACAGATAGGCCAGCCCCAATTCGGCCTGCAGGTCTTTCAGTAAATTGAGTATCTGCGCCTGGACCGATACATCGAGTGCGCTGGTTGGCTCGTCGCAGATGACAAGCCGGGGCGCAACCGCCAGGGCGCGTGCTATGGCGATACGCTGGCGCTGCCCTCCAGAGAAGGCGTGCGGGTAACGACCGCCGGCATCGTCGGGCAGCCCGACCTGTTTCAGCAGCCGTGCCACGGCATCGCGGCGTTGGGCGGTGGCGCCGACCTTCAGCGCGTCCATGCCTTCGAGCAGGATGTCCGCAACGCGCATGCGCGGGTTGAGCGAGCTGTAGGGATCCTGAAACACCATCTGCGCCTGCCGTCTGAGGCTGGCCAGGTTGCGTTCTGTAAGCATTTCGGCCGCGAGCTGCACGGTGCCCGCCGTCGGTTCGACCAGCCGCAGCAGGGCCTTGCCGACTGTGGTCTTGCCGCAGCCGGATTCGCCAACCAATGCGAGAGTGTGCCCGGCGGGAATACTGAAACTGACGCCATCCACCGCGCGCACATGACCCACGGTGCGCTGGAACAGCCCGCGCCGGATGGGGAAATGCACTGCGAGCCTGTCGACGCGCAGAAGATCGGCCGCAGGCATGGCGGGTTGCGACGTCACCGGCTCTCCGGTCGCCTGCGGCAGGGCATCGCCCAACTGCCCGGCGAAGTGACAGCGCACACGCTGGTTGCCGATGGTCTGCCAGCCCGGCGACTCCTGCCGGCAGCGCTGCGCGGCGTGCGGACAGCGCGGCACAAAACGACAGCCGTGCAGCTGTTCGGTGAGTTTCGGCACCTGGCTGGGAAGAGTGGCGAGCCTGCCGTTGCCGCCAGCCCTGGGCAGGGCTTCGAACAGCATGCGGCTGTACGGATGCTGCGGCGTGGCGAAGAAATCGGCCCGATTGCCTTCTTCCAGCAGTTCGCCTGCATACATCACACCCACGCGGTCGGCGTTCTCCGCCACCACGCCCAGGTCGTGGGTGATGAGCAGCATGCCCATGCCGCGTTCGGCCTTGAGACGGCGCAGCACATCGAGCACCTGCGCCTGGATCGTCACGTCCAGCGCCGTGGTCGGTTCGTCGGCAATGAGCAGATGCGGCTCGCCGGCCAGCGCCATGGCAATCATCATGCGCTGGCGCAGTCCGCCGGAGAGTTCGAACGGGTAGCTGTCGAGCCGCCGCACGGGGTCCGGCACGCCCACGGCGTCGAGCAGCGCACGCGCGGCATCTCGCGCGGGCTGTCCCGAAAGGCCGCGATGCAGAGCCAGGGCCTCGACGATCTGGTCTCCAACCTTCATCACCGGGTTCAGCGCCAGCATGGGCTCCTGGAAAATCATCGCCATGCGGCCACCGCGCACGCTGCGCATCTCGTATTCCGGCAAGGCGCGCACATCGGTATCCGCAAGGGCAACCGTGCCGGCCGCGATACGGCCCCCATCGGGGAGCAAACGCATCAACGACAGCGCAGTCATCGACTTGCCGCATCCCGATTCGCCCAATAGCGCATAGGTTTCGCCGGCCGCGATCGAGAACGACACCCCATCGACCACACGTGCAGCACCAATTTCAGTGACGAGTTGCTCGACCTTCAGCAGGATGTTCACCGCCGCCCCCCCACGCGCGGATCGAAAGCGTCGCGCACCCCGTCCGCAAACAGGTTGGCGGCCAGCACCAACGTGAACATGAAAGCGAAGGCCGCGCCCAGCTGCCACCACACCACCGGCTCGCGCGCGAGCTCCAGACGCGCGCCGTTGATCATGTTGCCCCAGCTGTACATGCCGGGATCGACACCGACACCGACATAAGAGAGCACGGCCTCGGCCAGCACCAGCCCGGAAAAATCCAGCACGATGGCGATCAATACCAGGTGAAACACGTTAGGGAAGATATGCCGGCCGATGATGCGGCTGTGCGACACGCCGAAGGCGCGCGCCGCCTCCACATAATCCAGCGTGCGCAGCTTGAGCGATTCGCCCCGCAGCAGGCGGGCGAGTCCGGTCCAGCTCGTCACCCCCATGATGATGCACAGTGCCAGCAGGCGGATATCGGCGCGCGCGGCGGCGGTATCGAACAATTCCGGGTTTGATTCGATGTAAACCTGCACAATGAGGACTGCTGCGGCAATGAGCAGCACGCCCGGAATCGAATTGAGCACGGTGTAGACGTACTGGATCACGTCATCGACCCAGCCCCGGAAATAGCCCGCAGCGATGCCGAGCACGATGGCCAGCGGCAGCGTGACCAGCGTGGTGAGCGTGCCGATGACGAGCCCCGTGCGGATGCTTTTCAGGCTGATATAAAGCACGTCCTGCCCCACTTTGTCGGTGCCGAGCACGTGATAGCCCGAGGCAAGCTGGATCACCACGGCAAGCATGATCGCGATCAGTGCCAGCGTCGTCGCCACCGTGCGTCCCGGCCAGCCGAGCCCGCCCGTGCCGAAGGCCACGAGCCATTCGCCATAGCTTTGCCGGCTGCAGCGTGCCTGCCACGCTGCCAGCGCACCCAGCAGCAGCAGCGCGATTGCCAGCCCCTGCGCCCCCCCGAGCAGCACGCGCCGGACAAGATCGGCACGGCGATCGGCTTCGCTTTCGAGATGCGCACCACCGTATTTCAGGCGTGGATATTCGCGCACGGCCACCCCGTCGTGGTCGACGAACTCCTTGGCATACAGACGCATCGCCAGCGGCGCGGAATAGGTTTTCTCCTGCTGCGTGCGCAGGGGGCCGACCAGCGCATCGAAGGCCGACAGCACCTCGACCGAATATTGCGGCTTGTCGGGCGGGCTGTCGGGCAGACGCTCCCGGTAGTGCAGCGAATCGAGCAGGCCGATGACGACGAATACCGCCAGCACCAGCGCGGCACCCATTGCCATTGGCCGTTTGGCGACCCCGGCCCAGGGCGCGCACAGGTGTTCGTGGCGACGGATGAATAGCACCAGCCCGGCCACTGCCGCCACCAGCGCGAACACCAGCGCATCGGTCCAGAGGATAACGGGCTGCATCGCGCTCACTGCAGTCGCACCCGCGGGTCAGCCCAGGCGTAGGAAAGATCGGTCAGGATCAATCCGATGATATAGAGCACCGCCCCCAGGAAAACCATTGCACGCACCACCGAGAAATCCTGTGCCTGAATGGCATCGATGGTATAGCTACCCAGCCCCGGAATGCCGAAGAAGGATTCGGTGATGAGGCTGCCCATGAACAGCAGCGGCAGCACCACCACCGCCCCGGTGAGGATGGGGATGAGGCCGTTCTTCAGCACATGGCGGAACAGCACCCGCACTTCGGACAAGCCCTTGGCCCGCGCGGTGCGCACGTAATCCTTGCCGATTTCCTCGAGGAAGATGGTGCGATACCAGCGCGCCCCGCTGCCGATGCCCGACACCACGCCAACCAGCACCGGCAGCAGCACGAACTTGAAGGCGTCGATCCCGTCGGCAAAGCCGGAAATCGGCAGCAGATTCCACAGCTTGGCGATGAAATACTGCCCGGCGATGATGTAGAACAGGCCGGAGATCGACATCAGCACCACGCACAGCACCACCCCCCACAGGTCGAGGTAGGTGGCGCGAAAGAACACCATCAGGAGCGCGAAACTGACGTTGACGAGCAAACCGATGACGAACACCGGCAACGCAATCGCCAGACTCGGCCCCATGCGGGTAGCGATCTCGTTGCCGATGTCGCGCCCGTCGTCGCCCTTGCCGAATTCGAAGGCAAACATAGCCGCCGAATGTTTGAAGAAAATCGTGTCGGTGAACTGTGCACTGCCCTGCATCTCGCGGTTCAGCAGCAAGGGCTTGTCGTAACCGTGTTCGACCTTCCAGCGTTCGATGGCCTCGGGCGTCACATGTTTGGCGCCGAGTTGCAGCCGCGCCATGTCGTCCGGGGTGTTGACCACGAAGAACAGCGTGAAGGTTAGAAGATTGACCCCGATGAGGATGGGAATGGCGTAAAGGATGCGGCGCAGGAGATAGGCGAACATCAGGCAGCCTTTCTTTCATGCCGTCGCCAGGCGACGAACGCGGGCGTGACGAGCGCGACCAGCGCAAGCCCGCCCAGGGCGATGGGCCACAGCACCGGCCGGTTCCATTCGGCGCGCTTGTCCGCACGCAGCACCGGATCGACACGGCGGTATTTGAGGGTGTTGTTGGCCATCAGGTTGGGTTTCACGTTCTTTACCCAGTCATGGCGCAGGCCGAAGGATTTGGGGTAATAAGCGAAGACCCATGGCGCATCGCGCCGCACGATCGTCAGCATCTGCTCGATGATGGCCTGGCGTTCAGGGCCGTTGTCCATGTCCTTCATGCGTTCGAACAGGCGGTTGAATTCCGGGTTGTCGTAGTTCGCCGCATTCTCGCCACCCGAGCCCACCTTCTTGTGCGGCCCGTAGAGCAGGAAGAAAAAATTCTCGGGGTCGGGATAATCCGCATTCCAGCCCCACTCGAAAAGTTGCGCGTTGCCCTTGCGGATTTTGTCCTGAAAGCGGTTGTAGTCGGTGCCGCGCACCACCAGCTGAACGTTGAGCTTGCCGAGCTGTTTTTTGATCCAGTCGAGCCGTGACTTGGCGTCCGGGCCGCTTGCCATGGTGTCGAAATACAGCACCAGCGGCTCGCCGGTCCTGGCGTGACGCCCATTGGGATATCCGGCTTCGGCGAGCAGTTTTTTGGCATCCCCGATCGGCCGGCGGACGATGCGCTGCCCCTCTGCGCGGTAAACGTAAGGGTTAAGCCCCGCCACGCCCTCTACATGACCAAAGATGCCCGGCGGGATCGGTCCCTGTGCCGGAATGCCGCGTCCATTCAAAAAGATGGAAATGAATTCCTCGTAATCGAGGGCAATGGAAATCGCCTGCCGCAGTTTTTGCCGCTCCGGCGCAAGCCCGCCGATGACGGGATCGAGCATGTTGAAGCCCACATACCAGAGCGAGGTCTGTACGCTGGTGATGAGCCGGATGCCCTTGTCGCGCATGGCATCGGTGAGCTGCGGATCGCCGTCTGCGGAGAACTGCACCGCCTGATCGAAGCTGTCCGAACTGATGCCCGAGCTGTCGTAATAGCCCTGCAGGAACTTGCTCCAGTAGGGTATGGTTTCCTTTTCCAGGCTGAAGACGGCCTCGTCGACAAGCGGCAGAGGTTTGCCCGCATCCGCCAGCAAACCCGCTGCGCGGTCGGCGGCATCGCCCTCGGTCGGATAGGTTTCGCCATGGAAATTGGGATTTTTCTTCAGCACCATGCGGCGGTTGGGATCGTTTTCGGCCAGGTAGAACGGCCCTGTCCCGACCGGTTGCCAGTCGAGTGTGAAATTGTGTTCGGCCATACCGGGCTGGCTGTAGAACACTTCCGCTTCCCACGGGATCGGGGCAAAAAACGGCATCGCAAGCCAGTAGAGAAACTGCGGGTACTTGCCTTTTATGCGGATGCGATAGGTGTGGTCATCGACGACCTCGGCACCCGCAAGCTGAAACGCATTGAGGTCGAGCGGCCGGCCTGGCTGCGCCCTGGTGGCTTTTTCCAGCGCTGCGCCCAACTCCCTGAGGCCGACGATGTGCTCGCTCATCAGGCCGAAGATGGGCGAGCTCAGCGCAGGGTGGGCGAGACGCTTGATCTGGTACACATAATCGGCTGCCACCAGCTCGCGCGTACCGGTGTATTCGAAATCTGCAATCTGGCCTTTACCGGCGACATCCGCTGCACGCATGGCATGGTAACGGTAACGGCCGCTGTCATCCTGCGCGAACGCAGGGTGCGGCTGATAGCGGATACCTGGCCGGATGCGAATCTCGTACACGCTCTCGGCGATGGCGGCGGACGGCGCGCTGTCCGGCAGAGCCCGCCCCGCAGCATCGAAATACCGTGGCTTGGGCACGGACTCGGCCGTGAGCGGAATCAGTTCGTAGGGACGTTTGAGGAAATGGTACTGCAGCGGAGGTTCATAGATCTGGCCCGTGAATTCGACTTCGTTCGCGCTGTAGGAGCGCGCGGGGTCGAGATGCTTGGGCCGTTCGCCAAAGGCGCTGTAGACCGCGTTGGCCTGCGCGTCCCGGCCGGGATAGGGGTTGTTCCAGTCGCCGCCGGAACAGCCTGCCAACAGGCCCGTCCCGACACACAGCAGCATGGCTCCGATGCGAATCATGCGGCAAGTGTACCCAAGCGCGGGGCCACCGTCAGCCGTTATAATTTGCGCACTCCAATTCACACGAAAGCATCTCCATGGGTTTTCTTGCGGGCAAACGCATCCTGATCACCGGTGTCATTTCCAATCGTTCCATTGCCTACGGCATTGCCTCGGTCTGCAAGCGCGAAGGCGCAGAACTGGCTTTCACCTATCAGGGAGAACGCATCAAGGATCGCGTCACCGAATTCGCTGCCGAATTCGGTTCGACGCTCGTGTTTCCCTGCGATGTATCGAGCGACGAACAGATCAGCGATCTCTTCGCACAACTCGGCCGGCACTGGGATGGCCTCGACGGACTGGTGCATTCGATTGCATTCGCGCCGCGCGAAGCTCTTGCAGGCGATTATCTTTCCGCCGTTACGCGCGAAAACTTCCGCATCGCGCACGACATCAGCTCCTACAGCTTTGCCGCACTGGCCAAGGCCGCCCTGCCCATGATGGAAGGCCGCCCCGCTGCCCTGCTCACTTTGTCGTATCTGGGCGCCATTCGTTCCGCCCCCAACTACAACGTGATGGGGCTCGCCAAAGCCAGCCTGGAATCCAATGTCTACTACATGGCCCAAAGCCTTGGGCCCAAGGGTATCCGCGTCAATGCAGTCTCGGCCGGGCCGATCAAGACGCTGGCCGCCTCCGGCATTGCCAATTTTGGCGAGAAGATGGACCTGGTCTCGAAGAATGCCCCGCTGCGCCGCAACGTCACCATCGAGGAAGTCGGCAATGCCGCGGCTTTCCTGCTCTCCGAACTGGCGTCGGGTATCACCGGCGAAATCACCTACGTCGACGCAGGTTTCAACACCACGGTGGGCGGATCGGACTGACAGCCAACAGCCCCCATGAAAAACGCGCCCTGTGGCGCGTTTTTCATGGGGAAACTCCAGTGGGCATCAACGCCCCTCGACTGCATTCGCCTTGATCTCGACTTTTTGCGCGGCTTTCGCCAGTCCCGCCATCGCCTGGAGATCCGCGCGCTGCTGCGCTTGCAGCACACCGGACTCGATCGACGACGCCAACATCGGATCGGGGCTGGCGGCGTCGATCACACGGGTAATCCGCACCAGCCGGTAACTGCCATCCGGGCGCATGAAACCGGTATATGCAGGCAGCTTGTCGGTCCGCGTGCGGAACACAGCCTTGGCTCCCACGGGATCGAGAATCTCGCCTGGCTGCCGCCCCACCACGCTGAAGCCGGACCAATTCAGCGCGGGCTCGTTGCCTTTATCCAGCGCCTCCATCAACGCCTTGCCCTTGCCGACGAGCAGCGCAACGCTCTGCTCGGCGCGCAGCCTGGACTCGATCAGCGGTGCAACCTCGGCCAGAGGCTTCAGACGCGCGGCTCGATAATCGGTCACGCGTGCCGCTACCAGAGTGCCAGGCCGGATTTCCATGGCCTCGGTGTTCTGCCTGCTCTTGATGCTGTCCGCGCTGAAAAGCGCTTGGGAAAGCGCCTTGTTGTCAAATGGCGGAGGCGGCACCTTGACGCTCATCCAGCCGCTTTTCAGGATGGGCGACTTGACTGCATCGGCCGCAGCTTGCAGGGAACCGGCGTTTTCGTACACGAGGTTGCCGAACGTTTCCGCCATGTCCGCAAACCGCTTCTGCGCCATCTGCCTGCGCAGCGCCTCGACGATATCCGCGCGCACCTGGGCCAGCGGAACAGTCTGTCCGGCCTGAATGCCATCGAGCCTGATGATGTGATAACCAAAATCGGATTCCACCGGCCCGCGAATCTCACCCGGTTTCATGGCGAACACGGCATCCTCGAATGGCTTCACCATCATGCCGCGACCAAAGCTTCCCAGGCTGCCACCCTGTTCGGCCGAACCCGGATCCTGCGATTTTTCACGTGCGAGCTCGGCAAAGCGTGCAGGCGTTTTCTGCAGGATCTGATACAGCGATTCTGCCTCGGCCTTGGCTTTGGCTCGCACGGCGGGGGCTGCGGACTTGTCGACTGCAATCAGAATGTGGCTGGCAGCACGCTGTTCCGGTTGGGCAAATTGCGCTGCCTGCGTCCTGTAATACTCGTCGATCTGCTGCTCGGTGACGGCGATCCCCGATGCAACCGTGGCCAGATCGAGTACAACATATTCGGCCTGGATTTGCTCCGGCTCGGTGAAGGCAGGCTTGTTCGCCTGGTAGTAACGTTCGATGTCGGCTGGAGTGACCTTGATTTCGGCCGCCACCGAGGAAGCCGGCAGGTCGACCCAGGCGATTTCACGCTGCTGGGCGACAAGACGGACCAGACCGGCAAGCATCTCGCGCGACGGAAATGACGCAAGCGTCGCCGGGCTCGTCATGGTCTCCAGCATGAAGGCCTGGCGCAATTCCGTTTCAAATTGCGAAGGTGTGCGTCCGTTCTGTTTCAGCACCGCCTCATAGCGTTCGCGCGAGAATTTTCCGTCTTGCTGGAATGCAGGAATCTGCGCCAGGGTCATGGCCAGATGACTGTCGGGTGCGGCTAGTTTCAGCTTCTGCGCTTCCTGCAGCAGGGCAAGACGTTCGGTCATGCTGTCGAGCACCTGCTGGCGGAAGTCACGCGTTTCCGCTACGGCCGGATCAAAAGCAGGCCCCATCGCTTCTCGCATGCGATCGGTCTGTGTACGCACCGCTTCGGCCAGTGCGTCACGCGAGATGTCCATTTCGCCAACCTTGGCGATGGCCCCTCCCGTGCGGTCGCCCTGCATGTAGGTGTCGAGACCGAACAGGGCAAAGGTTACCGCGATCAACCCCAGGATCACCTTGGCCAACCAGCCTTGGGCGTGTTTGCGAATCGCTTCGAGCACAGCTCACTCCAATCAATCATCAACGCGTATTTTCGCGCACTTTGAGTTAAACGTCTTGCCCCGATGTAATGACGGGAACATAAATGAAAAAAGGCGAACTTGCGTTCGCCTTTTTTGATGTTGGCGGAGTGGACGGGACTCGAACCCGCGACCCCCGGCGTGACAGGCCGGTATTCTAACCAACTGAACTACCACTCCCTATACTGCTGACTGCGTGTGTTTTTATGCACTGAGCTGGTGGGTGCTGAGGGGCTCGAACCCCCGACATTCGCCTTGTAAGGGCGACGCTCTACCAGCTGAGCTAAGCACCCGGCAAAGACCAAAATTCTACAATATTTTTCCGGGCCTTGCCAAATGCAAAATGACTTTTTAGTTGATGGCGTCTTTCAGGCCCTTGCCGGCGCGGAACTTCGGCACCTTGGCTGCCTTGATCTTGATCGAGGCGCCAGTACGCGGGTTGCGGCCGGTGCGTGCAGCGCGCTTGCCAACATAGAAGCTGCCAAAACCCACCAGCGTAACCATGTCGCCTTTTTTCAGCGCCTTTTTCACTGCCTCGACAGCGGCATCCAGCGCACGGCCTGCAGCAGCTTTGGAAATGTCTGCGGAGTCGGCAATGGCATCAATCAATTCGGATTTGTTCACGTGTTATCCCCTTCACTCAAGTGGCACAGGAAAACCCTGTGGGCGCTTTTATAGCAACCCGCAAAACCTTGTGTCAAGCGGTTTTCCGGGCGATGGGCAAAAAAATCCCGCGTCTGGCGCGGGATTCGGAGGGGGTGGTTAAAATATACTCAATGTTTCAATGTCGCTGAAGCAGCATCTTCTTCTTCAGGCACAGCAATCGCATCAACCGCAGGTTCCACTTCATCAGGCAAAGGCTCGGGGCTGCGCTCCAACGCCAGTACGAGCACTTCGTCAATCCACTTGACGGGGTGGATGTCCAGCTTGTTCTTGATGTTGTCGGGAATCTCGGTGAGATCCTTCACATTCTCCTGTGGAATCAGCACGGTCTTGATGCCTCCGCGATGCGCAGCCAGGAGCTTCTCCTTGAGTCCCCCGATTGGCAGGACCTCACCGCGCAGCGTGATTTCCCCCGTCATCGCAACATCGGCGCGCACCGGGATGCCGGTCAGAATTGACACCATGGAAGTGCAGATCGCAATGCCTGCCGACGGCCCGTCCTTGGGTGTGGCACCCTCGGGCAGGTGGATGTGTATGTCACGCTTCTGGTAGAAGTCTTCCTGGATGCCAAGTTTGCGTGAACGCGCGCGCACAACGGAAAGTGCAGCCTGAATGGATTCCTGCATCACTTCGCCAAGTTTACCGGTCGTGGTCATCTTGCCGCGCCCAGGAAGCGAAACGGCCTCGATCGTAAGCAGCTCGCCGCCCACTTCTGTCCACGCCAGACCGGTCACCTGGCCAACCTGGTTGTTCAGTTCGGCAATGCCAAAGCTGAAACGCCGAACGCCCAGGTATTTGTCCAGGTTGCGTGCCGTCACCGAAATCTTGGTTTTCTGCTTCTTCAGCAAGAGCGCCTTGACCGCCTTGCGGCATATCTTGGAAATCTCGCGTTCGAGATTGCGCACGCCTGCCTCACGGGTGTAGTAGCGAACGATATCGCGTATGGCAGATTCGGCAATGGCAAGTTCGCCTTCCTTGATGCCGTTGACTTGCAATTGTTTGGGCACGAGATAGCGCTCGGCAATGCTCACTTTCTCGTCCTCGGTGTAACCCGATAAGCGAATCACTTCCATGCGATCCAGCAGCGGTGCGGGAAGGTTCAGCGAATTGGCCGTTGCCACGAACATCACGTCGGAAAGATCGTATTCCACCTCGATGTAGTGATCCTGGAAGGTGTGGTTCTGCTCGGGATCCAGCACCTCGAGCAGCGCAGACGCCGGGTCGCCGCGGAAGTCCTGTCCCATCTTGTCGACTTCGTCCAGCAGGAACAAGGGGTTCTTCACACCGATCTTGGTCAGGCTTTGCAGGATTTTTCCGGGCATCGAGCCGATGTAGGTGCGGCGGTGGCCGCGAATTTCGGATTCGTCACGCACGCCGCCCAGCGCCATGCGAACGAACTTGCGATTGGTCGCACGGGCAATCGACTGGCCGAGCGAGGTCTTGCCCACACCGGGCGGCCCGACCAGGCACAGGATGGGGGCCTTGACTTTGTCGACACGCTGTTGCACCGCGAGGTATTCCAGAATACGCTCCTTGACCTTGTCGAGGCCGTAATGATCCTGGTCGAGCACCTTCTCGGCCTTGGCCAGGTCTTTGCTGATCTTGGTTTTCTTTTTCCATGGCAGGCCGACCATTGCCTCGATGTAGCTGCGAATCACGGTAGCTTCCGCCGACATGGGCGACATCATGCGCAGCTTCTTGAGCTCGCCCATCGCCTTGGCTTCAGCTTCCTTGCTCATGCCGGCAGCCTTGATGCGTTTTTCGAGCTCTTCGAGCTCCGCCCCTTCCTCGATATCGCCAAGCTCTTTCTGGATCGCCTTGACCTGTTCGTTCAGATAGTACTCGCGCTGGCTCTTTTCCATCTGCCGTTTCACACGGCCCCGGATGCGCTTTTCCACCTGCAGGATGTCGAGCTCGCCTTCAAGCAGACCCAGCAGATGTTCGAGGCGTTTGTTGACGCCGATCATTTCCAGGACTTCCTGTTTTTGCTCGAGCTTCAGCGGCAGATGCGCAACGATGGTATCGGCCAGCCGCCCGCCTTCATCGATGCCGGACAGTGAAGTCAGGATCTCTGGCGGGATTTTCTTGTTGAGTTTGACGTACTGGTCGAACTGGGTGAGCAAGGCGCGACGCATCGCCTCGACTTCAACCAGTTCTTCGCCTTCGGCGGGCAGGATTTCCGCGCGGGCCGACAGATGTGTGCCTGCATCGGTGACATGCACCACGCGTGCGCGCTGATTGCCCTCGACGAGCACCTTGACCGTGCCATCGGGCAATTTGAGCATTTGCAAGACAGTTGCAACGCTCCCGGTGTCGTAGAGATCTTCGGGTGTGGGATCGTCCTGTGCTGCGGTCTTCTGCGCGACCAGGAGAATGCTCTTGCCGGATTCCATCGAGGTTTCCAGCGCCTTGATGGATTTGGGTCGCCCGACGAACAGCGGGATGACCATGTGGGGGAATACCACCACGTCGCGTAGCGGCAACAGCGGCAGATCGATCTGTTCCTTGGATGTGTTGTCGCTCATCATGTTTTCCTGGTCTGGTTGAGGAAAGGATGCGCGGGGTGACCACGCACATCCGCATATCGGGGGCCTGGTAACAAATTCAAGGGGTGGCGCGCCGCGCCACCGGAGATCAAGCGCCGGCCGCGAGCGGGTGGTCGCCCTGTTCGGAATAAATCAGCAAGGGTTTGCCTTCGCCGGTGATGAGGTTGTTGTCCACCACCACCTTGCTCACGCCCTTGAGGGAAGGCAAGTCATACATGGTGTCGAGCAGCGCATGCTCGATGATCGAGCGCAAGCCGCGTGCGCCGGTGCGCCGAGCCAGCGCGCGTTTGGCAATCGCGCCCAGCGCGTCGTCGCGGAACTCGAGTTCAACGCCTTCCATCTTGAACAGTTTGGCAAACTGCTTGGTCAGCGCGTTTTTCGGTTCGGTCAGGATCTGAACCAGTGCAGCTTCGTCCAGCTCATCCAGAGTCGCCACAACCGGCAGGCGACCGACAAACTCCGGGATGAGCCCATACTTGATCAAATCTTCGGGCTCGACCTGATGCAGCAGTTCGGCGTCGCGTTTGGTCTCGTCAACGTTCTTGACCTGGGCGCCAAAGCCGATTCCACCCTTTTCCGTGCGGCCACGAATGACCTTTTCCAGGCCGCTGAAAGCGCCGCCGCAGATGAACAGAATGTTGCTGGTGTCCACCTGAACGAATTCCTGGTTCGGGTGCTTGCGCCCGCCTTGCGGCGGCACCGATGCCGTGGTGCCTTCAATCAGCTTGAGTAGCGCTTGTTGCACACCTTCGCCCGAGACATCGCGGGTGATCGAGGGATTGTCCGACTTGCGCGAAATCTTGTCGATTTCGTCTATGTAGACGATGCCCTGCTTGGCCTTGTCAACGTCGTAGTCGCATTTCTGCAGCAGCTTCTGGATGATGTTCTCGACATCCTCGCCCACATATCCCGCCTCGGTCAGCGTGGTGGCGTCGGCGATCACGAAAGGCACGTTCAGCAGCCGCGCCAGGGTCTGGGCCAGCAGGGTTTTCCCCGAACCCGTCGGGCCGATCAGCAGGATGTTCGACTTGGCGAGCTCGACATCTCCGTTGCCGGCATTGCTGCGCAAACGCTTGTAATGGTTGTAAACCGCCACGGCGAGGGCTTTTTTGGCCTGCCCCTGACCAATCACGTACTGGTCGAGGATGCCGCTGATTTCGTGCGGCGTCGGCAATTCGGAACCAGAGGATTTCTGGCTGTCCGCCTGCTGGATTTCCTCGCGAATGATGTCGTTGCACAACTCGACACATTCGTCGCAAATGAATACCGACGGACCGGCAATCAGCTTACGTACTTCGTGCTGGCTTTTGCCGCAAAAGGAGCAGTAGAGAAGTTTGTCGCCGGAGCCTTTGTCTGCCATTGCTTTTCCTTGCTTGAATCCCGCTTACGCTTCGACGCGGCTGGTGAGCACCTTGTCGACCAGGCCGTATTTCATCGAATCTTCTGCGCTCATGAAATTGTCGCGATCCGTATCGCGTTCGATGGCTTCGATGCTTTGGCCGGTGTGCTTGGCCAGCATCTCGTTGAGACGTGCTTTCAGGTAAAGAATTTCCTTGGCATGGATTTCGATATCCGAAGCCTGTCCCTGGAACCCGCCCAAGGGCTGATGAATCATGACGCGGGAGTTCGGCAGGCAGTAGCGTTTGCCCTTGGCTCCCGCTGTCAGCAGAAAGGCTCCCATGCTGGCGGCCTGGCCGATGCACAGCGTCGACACGTCAGGCTTGATGAACTGCATCGTGTCATAGATGGCCAGCCCCGCGGACACCGAACCGCCGGGAGAATTGATGTAGAAATAAATGTCCTTGTCGGGGTTTTCCGATTCCAGAAACAGCATCTGGGCCACGACGAGGTTGGCGGTAGCATCGTTGACCGGCCCCACCAGAAAGATCACACGCTCCTTGAGCAGGCGTGAATAGATGTCATAGGCACGCTCGCCGCGGCCGCTCTGTTCGACGACCATGGGGACGAGCCCCAAACCCTGCGGATCAAAGGTCTTGCGTTCGTATTCAATGTGCATCAGGCACGTCCCATCAATTCTTCAAAAGAGGTTGTCACGTCTTCCACTTGGGCCTGACCTGCGACCCATGCTACCACATTCTCTTCCAGGACCAGGGACTCGATTTCCTGCATCCGCTCCGGATTCTGGTAGTACCACTGAACCACTTGCTCCGGTTCCTCGTAACTTAAGGCCTGCTCCTGGATCAGCGCGCGAATCTGCTCGGGCTGGGCCACGAGCTTGTTTGCCTGAACAATCTCCGCAAGGATCAGGCCCAGGCGCACGCGGCGCTCTGCCTGGCCTGTGAACATATCGGCTGACAGCTTCACACTCTGAACCCCCCGCGCCTGCATGTCGGCCTCGGTCATTTTCATCAGACGGTCGGTTTCCATCGCCACCAGGCTCTGCGGCAGAACCAGTGCGCTCTTCTGCAGCAGCAGCTCCATGACCTGCTCCTTGAGTTTGCCTTGGACTCGACGTTTTACTTCACGTTCCAGGTTGGTTTTCACCTCGGCCTTGAGTTTGTCCACGTCACCGTCCTCGATCCCCAGCGCCCGAGCGAAATCGGCATCAATCGCCGGCAGCACCGGCATTTGCACGTCCTTGACCTGTACGTCGAAATGCGCGGTCTTGCCTGCCAGTTCCTTGGCGGCATAGTCAGCCGGGAAAGTCAGGTCGAAGCCCTTTGTCTCACCCGCCCTGAGCCCGACCAGCGCCTGCTCGAAATCCGTCAGCAAGCGACCTTCACCCACCACGGCAGCAAAGTCTTCGCCCTTGCCGCCATCAAATGCGGCGCCATCCACCGTGCCCTGGTAATCAAACTTGACCAGATCTCCTTCGGCAACCGGGCGGGTGACGGATTCGAACGTGCGCCGCTGTTTTTGCAGGACTTCGAGGGTTTTAGCCACATCGGCATCGCCCAAGCTCACGTTCGGCCGGGTGATCTTGCCATCCGCAAGGCTGTCGATCTTCACTTCGGGATAGACCTCGAAGCTTGCGCTGAAGGTCATTTCGGCCGTGGCGTTCTGTTCGGCCTTGGGTTCGAAACGCGGATACCCTGCAATCTTGAGCTGATGCGCCTTGACGGCCTCGCCAAAGCGGCTTTGCAAGGTTTCACCCAGAACTTCCTGACGCACGCCGGCGCCATGCTGGCGTGCGACGGCAGAGAGCGGGGCCTTGCCCGGGCGGAAACCATCCATCTTGACGTTGCGTGCCAGACGCTTGAGGCGGTTCTGCACTTCGGTTTCCAGTTGGTCCATGGGCACGCTGATATCCAGTCGGCGAACCAGTCCTTCGAGCACTTCAAGATTTGCTTGCATCACAATACGTCCCGGGTGAAATGAATTATGTGGTGGTGAACGGCATGGAGCCGGTGGTGCGAAAGGGGGGACTCGAACCCCCACGCCTTGCGGCGCTGGAACCTAAATCCAGTGCGTCTACCAATTCCGCCACTCTCGC
>JAIWOL010000038.1 GCA_020216925.1 Thiobacillus sp.
TCAAGGTCAATCTCAATAATCAACCTCTTACCATGACCACCCACCACCCTTCCAACCTCGGGCAGTTTTGCACACAAGTCAGCACACTACCCACGCGAACCCTGAGCCGCCTGGCGGCCACACCGGCGACACGGGGCGCACAGCTTTATCTCGCCCTGTACGAAAACCGCCTGGTGTCGCGCGTCACCGCCGGCGAGAATGCGGCCCGCACCCTGCGCCACGATTACGTGGTGCGGACGCTGGCCGGGCCCTTCCAGCCGGGCGACACCCGTCACCGGTTCATATTGCGTCCGGATTGGCAGGCCGACCAGATGGGCGTGGCGGCGTTTGTCGTGAATGCACAGGGGCAGACCCTGCAGGCGCTTGCCCGGGCCGGCTGCCCTTGACCGACGCGCGCGCCATGCAGCAAAGAACACACGTCGCAAGAGCATGCCACGAGCCGTATCGTCGTCGACCGGGCAGCGGACGACGCGCAGCTGACCCCGCTCGGGGTCTGGCGCAGGCCGGTATGGGAAAAGGGCGTGTCGATCTTTTCCCGGGAGTATTTCGAGGGCGAAACCAGCTACATCGTGTCGGGCTGCGCCATCGTCACGCCGGCAGGCGGCGCGGCTGCGAAGACCGGCGCGGGCGATCTGGTGCGGTTTGAATCAGGGCTGATCTGCAAGTGGCAGATCATCGAGCCGATCCGCAAGCCTACCGGTCCGGCCGGGCGGTTCAGGCAAACACGTAACGCGTGCCGACCGCATGCCAGTGCACCGCCTCCTCATCCAGGGCGCGCTGGGTCAGTGGACGGCGTTCCAGCCAGCCGCCCGGCAACTCCAGGCGGATGCGTTTGCCATTCAACTCCACTTTCACGTCCGGCAGGCGCGGCTCGGCCCGACTGCGGCAGAGAATGACGGCCTGCCGCAGCAACCAGACCAGAAGTCTGTCGTGTTCGGACACCTGGCCTTCTGCAAACTCCGGCACTTTCACCAGCGCGCCCCGCTGTGCACGCGCGAGCAGGGCCAGGCGCGCCTGTTCCGTGCGCGAAAATCCCGGCATGTCGGCATTTTCCAGGATGTAGCCCGAATGCCGGTGATAGCCGCCGTGCGAGACCGACAGTCCGATTTCGTGCAGCCGCGCCGCCCAGTCCAGGAACAGCAGATCGTTTTCGTCAGCCTGCCCCCCGGACGCTGCCAGCAGTTTCTGCGCCACCCGCTTCACGCGCGCCGCCTGCTGTGTGTCGATATGGTAGCGACGCATGAACTCACCTACCGTCGCCTCGCGCATATCCTGTTTGTGGAAGCGGCCTAGCAGGTCGTAGAGAATGCCTTCGCGCATGGCGGCTTCGGCCACGTCCATCTGTTCAATGCCCAGCTCGGCAAAGAGCCCCGCCATGATGGCAAAGCCGCCGGCGATCACCGGGCGGCGATCGCGCGACAGCCCCGCCAGGTCCAGCGCATCGACATGTCCCGCCTTGAGCAGTTGCGCACGCAGCTTGTCGAGTCCGTCTGCGGTGATGCCCCGTGCCGACCAGCCGTTCTGTTCCAGCAGTTCGCGCAAGGCTCGCGCAGTGCCGGAGGAGCCGACCGCCTGCTGCCAGTTTCCCCTTGAAAATTCGCGGGCAATGCGCTCGACTTCAACGCGCGCCGCCACCTCGGCGGCCTTGAGTGCGGTCTTGTCGATCACGCCGCCGGCAAAAAACCGTTTGGAAAAATTGACGCAGCCCATGTGCAGGCTTTCCCGTTCGTGCGGCTTGAGCCCGTGGCCGATGATGAATTCGGTGGAGCCGCCGCCGATGTCGACCACCAGCCGGCGGTCGGGCGATGCCGGCAGCGAATGCGCAACGCCCAGATAAATGAGGCGGGCTTCCTCGCGTCCGGCAACAATCTCGATGGGATGCCCCAGCGCAATCTCGGCCTTGGGAATGAATTCGTCGGCATTCTTGGCCATGCGCAGAGCCGAGGTGCCGACGCAGCGAATCGCCTCGGGACTCAAGCCGCGCAGCCGCTCGCCAAAACGGTGCAGGCAGGCCAGCGCGCGGGCCTGCGTGGCCTCGTCAAGCCGCTTGTCGTCGCCGAGTCCACCGGCAAGCCGCACGGTTTCCTTCAGCGAATCGAGCGGATAGAGCTGGTCGCCCGACACGCGCGCCACTTCGAGGCGGAAAGAATTTGAGCCGAGGTCGACGGCGGCGAGGGTGTCATAAGTTTTCATCTCGGGGATTTCATCGCAGGCGTCAGGCCGCCGCAGCAAAGAACAGATAAGCCATGCCTATGGCCGCCGATATGCCGGCAAGGTCAGCGATCAGGCCGCAGGCCACGGCGTGGCGTACCCGTTTGATGCCGACCGCGCCGAAATACACTGCCAGCACATAGAACGTGGTTTCGGTGCTGCCCTGCACCATGGAAGCCAGCCGCCCGGCAAAGGAGTCGGCGCCGTGGGTCTGCATGGTGTCGATCATCATCGCGCGCGCACCGCTGCCGGAAAAGGGTTTCATCAGCGCAGTGGGCAGCGCGTCGACCCAGCGCGCGTCGAAGCCCAGCGCCAGCACCGCGCCGCGCACGGCATCCATCAGCAGGTCGAGCGCGCCGCTGGCGCGGAACACGGCAATGGCGACCAGCATGGCGACAAGATACGGAATGATCGTGACAGCGGTGTGAAAGCCCTCCTTCGCCCCTTCGACAAAGGCTTCGTAGGCATTCACGCGGTTTTTCACCGCCATCAGCAAGAAACTGACGATCAGCCCGAACAGCACCAGATTGCTGAGTAGGGAAGACTGCCGCGTCATCTCGGCAGCCGGCAGGCCGGAAAAATACGCGACCAGCCCGCCGACGAGCGCCGTCGCCCCGCCCAGATAAGCCAGCGTCACCCGGTTCCACAGCTGCAGCTTCTGGAAAAAACCGGTCACGAACAACCCGACCAGCGTGCCGATGTAGGTAGTGATGAGCAGCGGCACGAACACATCGGTGGGGTCGGCCGCGCCCAGCTGCGCGCGATAGGTGAAGATTGTTACCGGCAGCAGCGTGACCGACGCGGTATTGATGACGAGAAAGAGAATCTGCGCGTCGCTCGCGGTGTCTTTCGACGGGTTGAGTGTTTGCAGCTCCTGCATGGCCTTGATGCCCAGCGGCGTGGCCGCGTTGTCCAGCCCCAGCATGTTCGCGCCCATGTTCATGGTCATGGCCCCAAGCGCGGGATGATTGGGCGGCACGTCGGGAAACAGGCGGCGAAACAGCGGGGTGAGACCCCGTGTCAGCACGTCGAGCATCCCGGCGCGTTCGCCGATTTTCATCACCCCCAGCCACAGCGCCATCACGCCGGTGAGTCCCAGGGCAATTTCGAACGCGGTACTGCTGCTGTCGAACAATGCCTTCACCAGCGCGGCCATGATCCCGGCATCGCCCAAAAACAGCAGTTTGAACAGCGCAATCAGGAAGGCAAGCAGAAAAAAACCGATCCAGAGCGCGTTGAGCATGAATGTTGTTAAGCGACCCAGCCGGCAACGACGACCAGCAGCCCCGCCACCAGCCAGATCACCAGGCCCCGCCAGACCATGCTGACAGCACTGTCGATGCAATCGGCGTCGGGCGGCTGGCCGGTGCCCAGGTCGGGCCGCCAGACGGTTTCGCCCCCCACGTTCACGGACTGTCCGAGCTTGATGCCCATCGCCCCGGCCCCGGCTGACACGACCACCCCTTCTTCCGGTTCCGGCCAGGTTTCGGCCTGGGTGCGCCAGGCATAGGTTGCATCCTCGAAGTTGCCTGCGATGGCGTAAGTCAACGCGGTGAGCCGCGCCGGCAGCCAGTTGATGGCGTGGAACGCACGCCGGGCAAACGCGCCGAACTGCCCGCCCGCCCCGGCCCAGCGGCGAGCCAGAATCGATGCGGCACGAAACAGCACTGCACCCACGGGCCCCAGCGGAATCAGAACGGCAAACCAGATCAGCACGCCGAACATCTGCCGGTGGCTTGCTGCCAGCGTCTGTTCGATGGCAACGCGCGTGAGTTCGTCGGCCGAAAACTGGCTGGTATCGCCACCGCGCCATTCCGCCAGGTGCCGGCGCGCCGCGTCGAGGTCGCCGTCGCGCAGCAGGCGGGCAATGCGCTCGGCATCGTCGCTGTAATACTTGAACCCCAGTGTGGCGTAGAGCACGGCCACGTTCCATAGCCAGCCGAGAAAGGGCGCAATGTCGCTCAACGCCCAGTAGACCAGCGCCACCGCCGCCAGCAGCGGCAGCACCGCCAGCCCCCAGGCAATAGCGCCGTGGTTGTATTCGCCTGCGTTGAACCGCCGCTCCAGCCATTGCGTAAACCGTCCGTATTGCTGGTAGTGCGGCAGCGGCTGGCGCAGCGGCCGCCAGTGTTCGAGTGCAACGGCTGTCAGAATGGAAAAGAAAGCCATCAGCGGTTGATTTCCACGGTAAAGGTGCCGATACGCTCCGCCTCGCCGCCCGGCCGGTAGAGTTCCACCGCCGGCATGACGATGGCGCGGCGCTGCGCATCCAGATAGGTGGCCAGCGCCTGGTAGGCCTTGGACGGGGCAAGCAGCACCACCGCCCGCACCTGCGCCCGCATCACTGGCCGGCGCGCGATGCGCCCTTCCTTCAGCCCATTGGGGACGGGTGCGGTTTCGCCCAGCAGATAGCCCACGTGCGCACGCACCTTGCCGTTGTCGGTGCGCGGATCGGTGAACAGCACTGTGATGGTATCGCCGGCCGGCACGCGCGCGGCATTGAATTCATCCAGCGCGCGGCGCTGTGTCTTGCGCATGTTGTTCAGCGGGCCGTCGTATTCCAGATAGGCGTAGCGGTACGGCCCGGCCTCGACCTCGGATACGTCGACGGTCGCAAAGCCGCCCCACCACCAGAACACGCCCAGCAGGGGCAGCACAAATGCCAGCAGGAAGGCTGGCCACTGTTTCTTGAACACCTTGTCTATTCCTTACTTGTTGCGGTTCGAAGATACCACAGCCGGCGTGACGCAGCCGTCCGTCGATATGCTGTCTATAATCCCAGCGTCTGTTTACCGGAGTCCACTCATGCTTGCGCGCCTGCTCATCCTGTTTGTCCTGGCCGCCTGGTGGCCGCTTGCGCACGCCGCGGATGCCACCCGTGCCGTTACCGTTCCGATGAAAGCCGTCAAGCTCGGCAAACACAGCTATTTCGTGCAGGGCCTTCCCGGCGCTGCCTCCAGCGCGAATCAGGGCTTCATGTCGAATGCCGGCTTCGTCGTCACGCAGGCCGGCGTGGTGGTGTTCGACGCCCTGGCCTCGCCGCCGCTGGCGGAAAGGCTGGTCGCCGAAATCCGCAGGGTCACCAAACAGCCGATCAAGCGCGTGATCGTCAGCCACTACCACGCCGACCACTTCTACGGCCTGCAGGTATTCAGGGCGCTGGGTGCGGAAATCTGGGCGCACAAGATGGCCGAAGGCCAGACTCGCAGCGAAGGCGCAGCCGGCCGGCTGGCCCAGCGCAAGGAAGCCCTGTTTCCCTGGGTGGACGACGGGACGCAGTTGCTGGAGGCCGACCGCTTTCTGGACGGCGATACCGATTTTGAAATGGGCGGCGTGCATTTCATGCTGCGCTATGTGGGCCCGGCGCACTCCAGCGAAGACATGGCCATGATCGTGAAGGAAGATGGCGTGCTGTATTCCGGCGACCTGGTCTTTCGCGGCCGCGTGCCCTTTGTGGGCGATGCCGACAGCCGCGCCTGGATCGGCGCGCTGGACAAGCTCATTGCACTCAAGCCCCGCGTTCTGGTGCCAGGACACGGCGCACCCTCGCGCAACCCGCAAAAGGATCTGGCGTTCGTCCGCGATTACCTGAAGTATCTGCGCCAGGAAATGGGCAAGGCCACGCGGGATTTCGTGCCCTTTGAAGAGGCCTACGCACAGACCGACTGGTCGATGTACCGCAACATGCCGGCCTTCAACGAATCTAACCGCGTCAACGCCTACAACCAGTATCTGCGCATGGAACAGGAAGGCGCCGGGCAGTAGTCGCGGCGCTGCCGCTTCAGCCCAGAATCAGCTTCAGGCCAATGAGAACCGTCACCGTCTCGAAGGCGCGCTTGATCCACAGATTGCCCTTCATGATCGCGAAATGGCTGCCGAGGTAGCCGCCCACCACCGACCCCACCAGCAGCGCCGGCATCCAGCTCCACGCCACCGTGCCTATGGTGCCCAGCACCAGCGCGCCGGTGCCGTTCCACACCAGTCCGCACAGCACGAGCGTGTAGGCCACCGCGCGGGTGTAGTCCAAGCCAAACCAGCGGATCAGCCAAAGGGTGAGAAACAGCCCCGTGCCGCTGGTGATCGAGCCGTTGAGCAAACCCACGCCGAAGAGCCCCGCCATGCCTATCCACAGGCCGGCGCCGCTCTGGTGGCGCGGCGCGTGGTCCATGCCGAGCCGGGGTTTGAACATCGAATACACTCCCAGCCCCAGGGTCAGTACGCCCAACGCCAGCGTCGCCGCGCGTTCGGGCATCTGCAAAATGGTAAACGCGCCCAGCACCACGCCTGGCAGGCCCGCGCCCAGAACGACGAGCGAGAAGCGACGCTCGAGATGCGAAGTTTTCAGGTGCCGGATGGTGGCCCCCAGGCCCAGCGCCACGCTGGCGACCTTGTGCGTGGCGAGCGCCACGCCGAAGGGTAGCCCCAGAAAGATCAACATGGGAAACTGGATCAAGCCCGCCCCGCCGCCAGACAGCGCCGACAGGAAATTGGCCGCCAGAGAGGCGATCAGCAGGACGATCTGATCGAACCAGATCAGGGTGTCCAGTCCCGCGCCGGCCATCAGCCGGTGATGCCGAGTTCGGCCGGCAGCTTTGCGTAAACCAGCTTCAGGCCGGCCGCCGACACCGCCTTGAGCAATGCATCGATTTCCGCCTCCTGCGCAATGCACTGCACCACCACCGGCAGTTCGCCCGCCAGTTCGAAAAAGCCTGCGTCGTGCCGGCCATGGCGGCCAAAGCCCGCAATCGACTGAAAGGCCGACCCGCCCGGAATGCCCGTCGCCTGCGCCTGGTCGAGCAGCCATTCATAGGTGAGCCTGCCCTGATGGCGATGCGACTCGGTGACAAAGAGTTGCAGACAGACAGCATTCATCTGAATAGCCTCATCGTGTAGAAGCCAAGCCCTGTAGCGGCCAACGAGCCGAACATGTGCGTCAGGGCGATCAACCCGCCGGTTGCCCACAGGCCGCGCATCAGCGCCCCCACAACCTCGGCGGAAAATGTGGAAAACGTCGTCAGCCCGCCCAAAAGACCGGTGATGAGAAACAGCCGGGCCTCGGGCGGCACGCCCGGATGTTCCGCAAACCAGGCGATGACAAGACCGATGAAATACCCGCCGACCAGATTCGCCGCCAGCGTGCCCAGCGGCATTGTAGGAAACACGGGGTTGAGCCACAGGCCCAGCCCCCAGCGCAGCCAGGCGCCCAGCGCAGCACCGATGCCCACGGCCAGAAAGGCAGTCATGGCTGAAATGCGGCTCGGGAGTTCATGTGCACATTCTAGCCGAGGGGGCGCAGCTCACAGCGCATCCCGGATGATCTCCGTGAGCAGTTTCTCCACGTCCGCCAGCGCCTTCTTCAGCGCCGGATTCTTGCTTGCCGCCGGCTTGCGGTAGGCGATGTACACCGTCTTGTCGCCGGGGATCGTGTACACCGACACGATGTACGGGCACATCACGATCGCGTGCGGATCGGCTTCCATCATCGCGCGCGAAATCGTCGCGCTGCAGAACTCGAACTGCTCGCCGCGCCCGTAAACCTGCTTGGTTGCGCCCAGGTCCTTGCCCGTGCGCTCCAGCATGCCGGCGATCTGGTTGGTGTGGTTGATCTTCAGACCCTTGCCCTCGATCGACGCCTGCACCAGATCGCGCACATCCTCGAACGCGGCCTGCGTCTTGAACACAACGGTGTACCCTTCCGCCGCCAGCGCCGAAAGCGGTAGGCAAACAAGGGCCAATAAAGCGACGAGTTTTTTCATGATGCTCTCCTGGATTAAGCTGGCCGCAATTGTCTGCCTGCCCGTGTGACCGCCACAATGGTCGTTTGTTACACTGCGGCCATGCCTGCTGCCCTACAAGCCGACGGCCGCTTCTGGCTCACCCTGGACGGCCGCAACTTCCTCGGTCGCGGCCGGGTCGAGCTGCTCCAGCGCATCCGCGAAACCGGCTCCATCTCCAAGGCTGCCCGCGCCATGAAAATGAGCTACAAGGCCGCGTGGGACGCCGTCGATGCGATGAACGCCGCCTGGGGCTCACCCCTGGTCGACAGCGGCCCCACCGGCAGCCGGCTCACCCCGGATGCCGAACAGCTCATTGCTGCCTGGCAGCGCGCGGAAATGCGGCATTTGGCGTTCATGAAAAAATTGGCCACGGGCTTGCTCAGCGTTCCCCGCGCCCGAATCGATCGACAATGACCACAGCTTTCGCTCACCGATTTTGATAATCCAGAGGAGGCCGCCTCGATTAGAGGCTTCATTGCCAACGCAGCCGGCAAACAAGCAACGCAAACTTTTTACCGCGTCGGGCACAACCCGATTGACAAACCGGCCAAGCCACCCGAACCCGTCACTCAGGGCCGCGTCTTGTAAAACGTCAGCGGCACGGCCTGCCTGGCCACGGCCGGTTTCAGCTTGCCCATCACGTGCATTTCGCAGGGCTTGCAGTCGAAGCGCAGAGTGAGTTTTTCGCTGCCGTTGACCAGCGCGAGCGGTGCGGCGCGCACGGTGCCCTGCACGCCGGTGACGCCCTTGGCTTGTTTCGGACAAAGACTCAGCGAATAGCGCACGCAATGCTTGGTGATCATCAATGACACCTCGCCCTCTTCCTCGTGCGATTCGTAGGCGGCGGCGATGAGCTTGACGCCGTGCCTGGCGTAGAAGTCGCGCGCCTTGTGGTTGAACACGTTGGCGAGGTAGCTCAGTGTGTCTTCGGGATACGCCACGGGCGGCTCGACGGCGGCGGCGCGCGGCGGGCGCACCCAGGCTTCGGCACGCGCAGTTTCCAGCGCGGCCACGGCGTCGCGGCGCAGGCCGTTGAGCACGGAGGCCGGGACGAACCAGGGCTGCGTCAGCTCCAGCGCGATGCCCCGGGATTCGAAATGCGTGGCGCCGAGCTTGCCCAGGTGTTCGTGCAGGCTGGCGAGGGCGCGGTCAGCATCCTTTGCCGGCTCGCGCGGCTGCGTGGCCTCGGCCGCGGCGGTGAACCCGTCTTCGTCGGTGAGCGTGAGCGCAAGGCCGTCGGCGGTTTCATCCAGCCGCATCCACACGCCGATGCGGCGCGCGCTGGAGGGTTTGTCCAGCATGCGCATCCAGTTCATGTCGCGGTTGCGGTTGACGGCAGTGCCGGCGCGCAGGTCCCTGAAGCTCGTCATCGGGTCTTTCGGAAACACGCGCCAGACGCCCTCGCCCACCTTCTCGGCGCGGTTGATCGCCAGTCCGGCCAGGTCTTTCTGCAGGGTGTAGTAGCAGAGGCCGTCGCCGTTGTTGAGCACGGTCGCGGGGTCATCGGTTTCCAGTTCCACCCATTTGTCGCCGAGCTTCTTGACGTGGCCGACCGGCAGGCCGGGGTTCTTGGGCGTGTCGAAGGCGCCGATGTCGTCACGGCGCCCGGTCACGAAGTAATCGGTGAATTCGCGGTTGAAGTTCTGGTTGGGGTCGGGGGTGAAGGCAAAGGTGGTACGGCCGCTGGAGCTGCGCGCGAATTCGGGGCGGCGTTCGATCAGGGCATCCAGCAGGGTGCGGTAGTGGGCGGTGATGTTCTTCACGTAGCCCATGTCCTTGTAGCGGCCTTCGATCTTGAAGCTGCGGATGCCGGCGTCGACCAGGGCTTCGAGGTTGGCGCTCTGGTTGTTGTCCTTCATGGACAGCACGTGCTTGTCGTGCGCGACGACGCGCCCTTCCATGTCCAGCACCTGATACGGCAAACGGCAGGCCTGCGAGCAGTCGCCGCGGTTGGCGCTGCGCCCGGTGTGGGCGTGGCTGATGTAGCACTGGCCGCTGTAGGCCACGCACAGCGCACCGTGGACGAAGAATTCCAGCACGGTGTCGGGCCTGAGCGCCGCGCGCACGGCGGCAATCTGTTTCAGGTCGAGTTCGCGCGCCAGCACGATCTGCGAAAACCCCGCGTCCTGCAGAAAGCGGGCCTTGTCCGGCGTGCGGATATCGCACTGCGTGCTGGCGTGCAACTGGATCGGCGGCAGATCGAGTTCCAGAAGACCCATGTCCTGCACGATGAGCGCGTCGACGCCGGCGTCGTACAGCTGCTGAATCTGGCGGCGTGCCGGCTCCAGCTCGTTGTCGGCGAGGATGGTGTTGATCGTGACGAAGATGCGCGCGTTGAAGCGATGCGCGTGGTCGACCAGCCGCGCGATGTCGGCGATGTCGTTGGCCGCAGAAGCGCGCGCGCCGAACGCAGGCCCGCCGATGTACACGGCGTCGGCACCGTGGTTGACCGCTTCGATGCCGATGTCGGCGTCGCGCGCGGGGGCGAGCAGTTCGATCTGGTGGGGGAGCACGGCAGTGTCCGCAAATACAAAACGCGCATTTTACGCGCACGCTGCCGTGTCGGCGGCCGGCCGTGCGGCCGCCGGGAGATTACGGCTTCTTGAAAGCTTCCACGGCCAGGGTCAGGGTCACGTCGTCGCTCACCAGCGGGGCGTTCTTGCCCATGTTGAAGGTGGAACGCTTGATCTTGGTCACGGCGTTGGCCCCGCAGGTTTCCACCTTGCGCATGGGATGCATGCCGCAGTTGAACGCGGTGACCTCGAAGGTGATCGGCTGGGTCACGCCCTTGATGGTGATGTCTCCCGAGATGCTGGCCGGCACGTCGCCCTTGTACGCCACCTTCGTACCCTTGAAGGTGATGCTGCCGTGGTTGGCAGTGTCGAAGTAATCGGCAGCCTGGATGTGCTCGTTGAACACGGCGTAGCCGGTGTCCACCGATTTGGTGTCGATGGTCACGTCGGCCGAGCCGGTCTTTGCTTCGCGGTCGAGCGTGATGGTGCCGGTGGTTTTGGTGAAACGATGGGTCTGGTTGGAAAAACCGAGGTGGTTGTAGCTGAAGTACGGGTAGGTGTGGCTGTTGTCGATGGTGTAGGTGACCGGGGCGGCGTGGGCGGCAACGGTCTGGGCGGCAAGAACGGAAGCAAGAATAAGGCGTTTCATGGTGCGACTCTCCTGGCGGGGAAACAGCGTTGAAGTTGAACAGGCACGGATTACTTGCCGGTGGCGGCAATGCGGAACTTGACGGTGACTTCATTGGCGACGGTTTCGACGTCGGCCCACATGCCTTCGCCAATGCCGAAGTCCAGACGCTTCAGCACAAAGCTTCCGTCGAAAAAGGCGATGTCCTTGCCCGGCACATAACGCACCGGGATCGTCAGGGGGCGGGACCGGCCCTTGAGCGTGAGCGTGCCGGAAAGTTCGAAGCGGTTATTGCCCAGTGCCCGTACCCGGCTGGAGACGAAGCGTGCCCTGGGGAACGCCGTGCGGTTGAACCACAGCTTGCCGGCGGATTCCTCGTCGGCCTCGGGCGAGCCGGCGTCGATGCTGGCAAGGTCGATTTCCAGCGTGGCCTGCGCGGATTCAGGCTTGGCGGGATCAAACGCCATTTGCGCGGTAAAGCGCTTGAAATGGCCGGGGATTTTCACGCCCATCTGCGTGAACTCGAAGCCGATGCGGCTCTGCGCCGGCACCACGCTGCGGTATTCGATGGCGTGGGCAGCCGGAGCCAGCGTCAGTGCGGCGAGCAGGGTCAGGGATTTCAGCATCATGAGGGTCCTTTTCATTTGCCCGGGTTTATTTGCCCAGGCCCATGCGCTGCAAAAAAGGCTGGCGTTCAAAAAAATGGTGTTTGAGTGCTGCGGCAACGTGCAGGATGACCAGCGCCAGCAGCAGATAGTTCAGCCATTGGTGCGCGCTGCCCAGGGCATCGCCCAGCTCGCGATTCTTCTCCACCAGATCGGGCAGCGGCAGCACCCCAAACCACACGGTCTGAAAACCCTTGGCCGAGCTCATCAGCCAGCCTGTCAGCGGCACAGCCAGCAGCAGCAGGTACAGCAGCCCATGGACGGCATGGCTCGCCGCACGCTGCCAGCGCGGCAGGTCGCCCGGCAGCGCTGGCGGACGATGGGTGAGCCGCCAGACGACGCGCAACCCCGCCAGCAGCAGCACCGAAATGCCGATCCATTTGTGGTAGCTGTAGAGCTGCAAGCGCGTCGGCGACAGCGGCAGATCGCTCATGTAAACCCCGAGCGGAAAGGCGACGAAGATCAGCCCGGCAATCAGCCAGTGCAGAACGACGGCAGGAACGGTGTAACGCTGGATCATGTCGGGGATTCCGGGAGGAACCGGGTCTGCGGGGCAGCTTGCCGTCCGGCATGGTCGGCCCGCGCGGCACCGGCAAATTGCGCCTGCAAACAGGCCAGGCAGGCGAAGAATGCCTTGTTGAATAATCTGTCGCCGGATTTCGCCTGCCGCACGATCTGGCAGCACTGCACCAGGGCGCAAAGGGTCGGCAGAAAATGGACGGGCCTGCTCATGTCGGGTTTGGCCACGATGCCCGGACATGTGATCATGCGGGTCGGATTCGAAGCAAACTAGTTCGCATTAGAACCAATGTCAATTCATCGTACTCCGGCGGAAGAAACGCCGTCGCTTTTCGCTTCTCACCATGCCATGACTCTACCTGCTGCGCCCCGACTGATTGTGTATTACGACGGCGGCTGCGCCGTCTGCTCGCGCGAAATCGGTTTCTACCAGCGCCTGCGTGGTGCCGATCGACTCGACTGGGTGGATGCCGCGCGCTGTGATTCTGCCGCGCTGGGCGCAGACTTGCCGCGCGCCGCCGCCCTCGCCCGCCTGCATGTGAGGGGAACGGACGGTCGGCTGTTTTCCGGTGCACGCGCCTTTGCCACGCTATGGTCTGCGTTGCCCGGCACACGCATCCTTGGCCGGATCGCAGGTTGGCCAGGCGTGGTGCATGTGCTCGAATGGGGGTATCGCGGCTTTCTTCGGGTTCGCAGGTTATGGCGCGGCAAGCAACAGTGCCGGTTTCCGAGCTAGCAGAAATTGCCGCCCGTCGAAAAAAACGAACAACGCGCCGCGAAAAACGCCATTCACCCGAATTTCTTCTATCGTTCCAGAATGAATGAACTCGGCAACAGCGGTCGGCGGAATTTTCTGCTTATCTCAAAAAGCCTGGTTGCGGCCTGGATGCTCGGCCGCATACCTGTCAGTCGGGGTGACGACGATCGCCAGCTCGAATCCATCATGCGCATTCAGGGGCAGATTTGCCGAACCCGGCTTGCCAGCGAGGATGCCCTGCCCCGCAAGCTTGCAGGCGATCTGTTCTACCAGGGCACTCACATACTCACGCACGGAGCATTCCGCGATCTCGCCGCCGCCTATAGCCAACCGGGGCGCCGCATGGTCGCCGCGGGTGGCGGCTGCGACGACGGGATTGGCGCCGTACGCACGGGTGTCGCCGATCTGGGCGGGATGTGCTGTCCGGTACGCGGGTCGCGAGCCGAGGGCATGCCGTATCGTCTGGTCGCACACGATTACAAGGCGGTGATCGCGCACCCAGACAGCCGGGTGACGCAGGTGAGTCTGGCGCAGTTGCGCAAAATTGCACGTGGAGAGATTGCTCGCTGGAGCGTGCTTGGCGGCCCGGATCGCGCCATCGCGCTGGTCGCGCGCAAGCACTGCCCGGATTATTTCGAGCCGGTACGCCATTTGCTGCTCGACAATCGTCCGACATGGTCAGCGCGCGGCATTTATGTGGATACCGACGAACAGATCACCGACACCGTGAGCCGTTACCCTGCGGCGCTGGGGCTGGTGAGCTGGGTGTTCGTCAAACCCCTGGCCGAGTCGGGTCGCCTGCGCGTGCTGGCCGTGGACGGGCGGCACCCCGGCCAGGGACGCGACTATCCCCTGCTTGGACCCTTGAGTGTGGTCTATGCGCGCTGGAACGACACAAGCATGCGCCCGTTTTTCGATTATCTGTACGGCCCCACCGGGCAGCGTATCCTGGGCCGGCTGCTGCTGCCAGTATCCGCCCGCGAGGCGGGTTACGCCCCGTCCGCTGTGGCCTGAGCACGCGGCAGGTGTACGCTCACCCGGCCGTGCGTGCCGCGCGGAATCTCGATATTTCCGCCATGCGCGCGCGCGATCAGCAACGCGCTGGCCAATCCCAACCCGGTGCCATGCGTCTTGGTGGTATAAAAAGGCTCGAAAAGATGCACGCGATCGGCTTCGCTGAACCCCGGGCCATGGTCGGCCAGTTCGATCCGTATGGTGTCCGTGTCCGCTTCCAGCGTCACCGTCACCGGCGGACCGGCGTGACAGGCATTTGCCGCAAGGTTGTCCAGCATCTGTTCGAGCAGCACGCTGTCGAGACAGACCAGGACGGGCTGTGCCCGCGTGCGATAGTGCAGGCAGTCTGCGAACTGGCCGCGCCGGCTCCAGCGCACCGCCCAGTCTGCCAGCCACGCATCGGCGTCGAAATCGTGCACACGGGGACGCAGGGTGCGGCCAAATTCGAGCAGCTGCCGCACGGTTTCGCTGGCGCGCGCACTGTGATGTCGGATGAGCTGCGCATCCGCGTAGGCGGGGGTCTCCGGGGGCAGTTCGCGCGCCATCAGCTGGGCTGTGTTGCTAATGACGGTCAGCGGATTGTTGATATCGTGTGCGACGCGCGCAGCCACCCGGCCAATCGCCGACAGGCGGGCCTCGTGTTCCATGCGCGCCTCGATTTCGCGCGCCTTGCCAAGCTGCGCCGTCATGCCATTGAACGCAGCAACCAGCCGACCGATCTCGTTGTCGTCTTCAGCCGCAAGCCGCACCGCAAACTCGCCGCGGCCAACCCGCTCGGTGGCCAGCGCGAGGTCGCGCAAGGGACGCAGGCGCCGCCGTAACACCCAAGCAGTAAGCGCCAACAGTACAAAACCTGCCAACGCGAGAATGGCCAGCAGTAGCCGCCGCACCTCGGCCAACGCCGCCTGCGCGGGATTGGCCACGCGCGCAACCAGCCAGACATTGTCAGCGAGCTTGAGTTTGGTGTCCCCGGGCGGCGGGGCAGGATAAAGCTGAAGGGACTCGATATCGCCTGTCAGACGTGCGCCGAGGCGCGCCGACAACGGTTGCGCGATTTCCACCCGGGCGATTTGCAGTGTGCCGCGCCGCACAGGCTGGCTAGCCAGCAGCCAGGGTTCGCGGCCCAGCCAGACGATGCGAACACCTGTGCCGGGGGTATCGGGCAGACTCACCCCACGGGAAGCGATCCTGCGCCCCTGCGGTGTCGTCAGAGCCAACGCGCCCAGCCGGAAGGTATCGGCAAGACGAGCCACCGCGCTTTCCGGCAACGCGCGCTCGCCCTCAAGATAAAGATGATAATAGGTACTGTTGGCCAGCTCGCTGTCGCTGGCCACCAGGCCAGCCAGGCTGTCCAGATAACGTCGTTCCTCGCCGAGCGCGGATGTGGCCTGGGTTTGCAGACGAGCCACGCGCTGCTGATGCAGCGCAGCGAACTGTCGGTCGATGAAATACTCGATGCTGAAATAAGTCACTAGACTGACGCCCGCCACGACCCCGCCCAAAAGCCAGAGCAGGGATGCCAGCAACGAGGCTTGCCGCTGCCGCACCGGACGCGCGGTTGCGCCGGTGTCGGCAGGACGGGTAGGAGAGGCTTCCACGGAGTGCATGATGCAAAGCTATCAATCCCGCGCAGATAAAGCCAGTCCGGAATCCGCACCGGCGGGGCGGGTGCTCATCGTCGAGGACGAGCCCGATGTCGCGCACCTGCTTGATCGCGTCATCCGCAGTTGTGGTGATTACGCCATACAGCGCTGCACCGATCCGCAGCAATTCGCCGCCTGCCTCCAAACTTTCCGCCCCGACCGCGTGTTTACCGACCTTGCCATGCCTGGTATTGACGGCTTCGAGATCATTCGCCGCGTGCGCGCATACGACGAAAACCTGCCGGTGGTGGTTGTCAGCGCCCATGCCAGTCTGGAAAATGCCATCCAGGCGATCAAGATCGGCGCCTTCGATTTTCTCGCCAAGCCCTTCAGCACCGAAACTGTGGAAATCGTGCTTGAAAAGATCACGCGCGAGCTGGCGCTGCGTGCTCGCGCGCTTGAAGCCTGCCGGCTGGCGGCGAGCCGTGACCCGGGTCTGGCCGCGCTCATGGGCGCAAGCGCGGCCATGAGCGAGGTGCGCGAGTGGATCGCGCGCGTACGCCCCACCCGCGCCAACGTGCTGATCGAAGGCGAAACCGGCACTGGCAAGGAACTCGTCGCGCGCGCGCTGCGTCAGGGCGACAGCCCCTTCGTCGCGATCAATCTCGCCGCGCTGCCCGGTGATCTGATCGAATCGGAACTCTTCGGCCATCGCCGGGGCGCGTTTTCCGGCGCGCATACCGACCACAAGGGTCTCATCGAATCGGCGCACGGCGGCATCCTGTTCCTCGACGAAGTCAACAGCGCGCCGCCGCAGCTCCAGGCCAAACTCCTGCGGGTGCTGGAAGACAAGCGCGTGCGTCCGGTCGGCGGCAGCGCCGAGATCGCAGTCGACGTGCGTTTCATCGCGGCCACCAACCAGCCGCTGGAGCCACTGGTTGCTGCAGGGCAATTCCGACGCGATCTTTATCACCGTCTCAAGGTACTTGGCGTAACGCTTCCGCCGCTGCGCGCGCGGCGTGAGGACATTCCGCTGTACGTGCGTGAGTTCGTGCCGCGTTACGCGCGCGCCCATGGCCGCCGCGTGCGCGAAGCCAGCGAAACGCTGATGCGCGAACTCGTCGCGCGCGACTGGCCAGGTAACGTGCGCGAACTGGAAAACTGGATCGAGCAGGCCGTGATCCTGAGCGCGGACGACGCACTCGAACTGGATCTGCCCGCGGGCGCGCCCCGGCCGCTTACAGATGCCGGCGCCGCCAACACCCTGGCCGCTGCCGAGCGACGCCATATCCTGCATATCCTCGCCGAATGCGGAGGCAACAAATCGCGCGCCGCCCGCGTGCTCGGCATCGACTACAAAACCCTGCTGCGCAAACTCCCCGCCTGAACCCCGGTCTATGGCAAAACGCCATAGACCGCTCCGTGCATACTTGCATTTCGCCAGACCCCCGCTTTGGGCGGGTTTGTTTTTCTTCAATTTTTCATTGAGTTACAAAAGGCTTCAGGCTGGCACGTCTGATGCGTATCCCCGTTTTGCCCGCTGGGCAATTGAAATCGATCGAGGAGACAACTGAATGAGGAAACTGCTGTCAGGCGGTGCTGCCATCCTGCTGTTGCAGGCTTGCGCCACCCAACCCGAGCCCCCCAAGGCTGCCGCCCTGCAACCCGCGCCGACCGTGGCTGAAGTCAAACCCAAACCCTGGCCTGCCGGCCGATGCGCTATACGATCCGAATGCAAAGAACGGAACCATTTTTTACGTACCGACGACGGATACCGCTACCCTGAAGCAGGCCGATCATCCGCGCGACTTGTCAAAGTGGCTCACGCGCAGCCATCTGGACACGCGCGGCGTGCAGCCGCCGGTCAAGAAAAAGCTCGAAGGTCCGCTCAACGGCAACCCCGAAGAGGGCAAGAAAATCGCAATGAACACCGGTGCCGGCAACTGCTGGGCCTGCCATGCCTTACCCGGCGACGCCCAGCCCGGCAACCAGGGGCCATCGCTGATCGATTTCGCCAAGCGTGGCCTGAGCGACGAGGAGGTGTACCAGACGATCTACGACCGCCGTTCGGTAAACCCCATGACCGCAATGCCGCCCTTCGGCGCGCTAGGCACCCTCACCGACCAGCAGGTACGCGACATCGCCGCCTATCTGCAATCCCTGAAATAAGCCGGAGTCGATCATGAAAAAACTCAATCCGCGCCCGGGTATCCTGGCAGTCGCAGTCCTCGCCTATGCCGCCAGCGCGCTGGCAGCCGATCCCTACCGCGAATACGTATGGGATGTCACCAACAATCCACCCAGTGTCGAGGGCGACAAGAACCACACCGACACTTATCAATACTGGAAAGACCGTTCAAAACTGCCCGCCATGAGCGGGGTCGACGAGTGGAAACTCAACTGGAAATTTCGTGATCGTCCCGGCAACGACCAGTTGCATGGCGGCGATCTGGCGCAGGAGCGAGGCGAGCTCGTCTACAGGAAACTCAACACCGGCAATGCCTTCGCCGCGTGCATGGGCGCACCTGACGGCAATCTCAAGGGGCTGCGCCTGAAATATCCGCGCTATGACGAAGACATGAAAAAAATCGTCGGCATGGAAGCCCGTATCGAATACTGCGCAAGCAAGCTTGGCAGCAAGCTGGTGAACGGCAGCTACGACAACAGTGCGGTGTCGATTTACATCGCTGCGTTCAGCAATGGCATGCCCATGGCGATCGATGTGAGCCAAGGGCCGCTCAAGGAATCGTTCGAGCGCGGTCGCAAGGCATTCAACCTCAAGGCGGGGCGGATGAACCTGGCGTGCGCAAGCTGCCACGTGCAGATGGTCGGCCGAAATCTGCGCGGGCAGACGCCGACTACCCACTTTGGCGACCTCACCCACTGGCCGACGTGGCGCGGCAAGGATGAATTGCAGTCGCTGCACGTGCGTTTTACCGAATGCGACAAGAACTCCGGGGTGCAGCCGTTGCAAATCGGCAGCC
>JAIWOL010000166.1 GCA_020216925.1 Thiobacillus sp.
ATTGAGCAATTGCCGCAACCACCCCATCAGCCTTGCCCAGCGTGTATCGAGAAGTTGCTCAAATCACGGGCCGGTGAAATATCCGGGCTAGCGACAAGACTCCCGTGCAGTTCGAGATGCGCGGCGAGATGGCAGCGGGGAGATAGCGCATGCCGAATGCCATGCTGCTGCCTTGCGCTGCCCTGGTTGCGTTGACCGCGCTGGTCTGGCTGCGCGCCGTCCACGAGCGCGTGACGGAATGTCGCGCACGCGGCATTGCCCCGCAGGCCCTGGCCTCATCCCGGGAAGCCGCGCGGATGCTGAAGCACACCCAGGCTGCCGACAACCTGTCCAACCTGTTCGAGTTGCCCGTGCTGTTCTATGTGCTGTGCCTTGCGCTGGCGGCAACCGGTCTGGGCACGCCGGGCGACATCGCTGCGGCGTGGGGGTTTGTCGTGCTGCGCGCTGTGCATAGCCTGATCCACGTCACCTACAATCGGGTGACACACCGCTTCATCGCCTGGATGCTCGGCGCGGCCTGGCTGTTCGGGATGTGGGGCGCATTCGCTTTCAGGCTTGCGGGCCGATGAGCGCGTCGATGCGTCATTTCGGCCGAGAAGGAGATTCCATGTCGGACAAAGTTTTTCCTGTGGCGATCATCGCCGCGGACGCCCCGTTGCGCACGCGCGCGACGCTATACCCGGAACCGGTCGCCGCCATGCTGGCCGCGCGCCTGGCGGGCCGGCACAAACGCCCGTTGGGCGACCTGTTCGGCCTCGTGAATTTCGGCGTCAACCTCACCCGGCTGGAACCGGGCGCGGTTTCCTCGCTGCGGCACGCGCATGCCAGGCAGGACGAATTCGTGTTCATCCTGGAAGGTTGTCCGACCTTGTTCACCAACGATGGGCCGATGCGCCTATCTCCGGGCATGTGCGCCGGTTTCCGCGCGGGCACGGGCAACGCGCACACGCTCGTCAACGAAACCGGACAGGACGTGGTCTATCTCGAAATAGGCGACCGCACGCCGGGGGATGTCGTCACCTACCCGGACGACGATTTGTGCGCGCAGTTCAACGACGGCGAGTGGACCTTCAGCCACAAGGACGGCACGCCCTATTGATTTCTGGTCGCGCTCACTGACATGGAGATGGGTGTTCCCGTCATTCAAGCCGGCTTGAGCGCTGCTGCGATGGCGCTGACCTTCGTCGCCTTCGTGCCGTATTTCCGTTCCGTTTTTTCCGGTACGACGCGGCCGCATGTGTTTTCGTGGCTGGTGTGGGGCAGCAACACGAGTGTGGCGTTTGTTGCCACGCTCAGCGCCGGCGGCGGCGCGGGGGCCTGGGCGGTGGGGTTTTCCGCGGCAATTACGCTGGCGGTGGCGGCGCTGGCCTGGACGCGTCGCGCGGACGTATCCATCACGCGCACGGACTGGCTGTTTTTTCTGGCAGGGCTGGCGGCGATTCCGGTGTGGTTTGTGGCGAGCGATCCACTGTGGGCGATAGCGCTGGTGACGGCGGTGGAGCTGCTGGGCTTTGGGCCGACAATGCGCAAATCCTGGCACCAGCCGTGGAGCGAGCCGGTGAGCTTTCTGGCGATTCTGGCCGTGCGCAACGCGCTGGTGATTGCGGCACTGGAACAGCGCAGCCTCGCCACGATGCTGTTTCCTGCGGCCATGGCCGGTGCCTGCATCCTGTTGATCGGCATACTGGTGGTGCGCAGACAGTCCTTGCCGCCGCCCGCGCGGCCGGCGCGCGTTTAGCGGTTTCGACGTGCGCCGGTGACAGCGATGCGGCGCGGACCGGCAGGCATTGCAAGCTGGTGCGCGCGGTTAATCCGCTGCTTCGCTCCCCGGGCGCGCCTGCGCAAGCTCGGCGGCGCGCACCACGGCGCGCGCCTTGTTGAGGGTTTCCAGCCATTCGTTTTCGGGCACCGAATCGGCGACGATGCCGGCGCCGGCCTGGGCGTAGAGCATGCCGTCCTTGACGACGGCGGTGCGGATGGCGATGGCCAGATCCATGTCGCCGGTGAAGCCGAGATAACCGACGGCGCCGGCGTAGACGCCGCGTTTCGCGGGTTCGAGTTCGTCGATGATTTCCATGGCGCGCACCTTGGGTGCGCCGGACACGGTGCCGGCGGGGAAGCTGGCGCGCAGCACGTCGATGGCGGACAGATTCGGCTTGAGCTTGCCTTCGACGTTGGAGACGATGTGCATGACGTGCGAATAGCGCTCGATGCTCATGTTTTCGGTAACGCGCACTGAGCCGGTGACGGCGACACGGCCCGTGTCGTTGCGCCCCAGGTCGAGCAGTTGCAGGTGCTCGGCGCATTCCTTGGGATCGCTGAGCAGTTCCTCGGCCAGACGCTGGTCGTCCTCGCGCGTCGCGCCGCGTGGGCGGGTGCCGGCAATCGGGCGGAGCGTGACGGTTTCGCCTTCCAGCCGCACCAGGATTTCGGGCGACGAGCCAACGACGTGGAAACCGCCAAAGTCGTAATAGAACATGTAGGGCGAGGGGTTCAGGCTGCGCAGCGCGCGGTACAGCGACAGCGGGCTTGCGCCGAAAGGACGCGCCATGCGTTGGCTCAGCACCACCTGCATGATGTCGCCCGCGCCGATGTAGTCCTTGGCCCTGGCCACCGCGGCCTTGAATTCGGTCTCGCCGAATTCGGATACCGGGTCGGCGGCGTCGAGCTGCGGTTCGGGCGGCAGCACAACGGGCTGATGCAGCTGCGCGGCGAGCGCCGCCAGGCGCAGGCAGGCCTGGGCGTAGGCATCGCGCTGCATGGGGTCGGCATGGGCGATGAGATAGAGCTTGCCGGCCAGGTTGTCGAACACCGCCAGCTCTTCGGTGAGCATGAGCAGGATGTCGGGCGTGTGGATCGCGTCGGGCTTGCGCGTGGCCGCGAGACGCTTTTCGATATAGCGGATGGTCTCGTAGCCGAAGTAGCCGGCGAGCCCGCCGGTGAAGCGCGGCAGGCCGGCCACCGGCGCGGCCTTGAAGCGCGCCTGAAAATCGGCGACGAAGGCAAGCGGGTCGTCGAGGTTGTGTTCCTCGGCCACCTGACCGTCGGTTTCCACCGTGAGCACATGGTTGCGCACCCGGATGACCGTGCGCGCCGGCAGGCCGATGAAGGAATAGCGGCCGAAGCGCTCGCCTCCCACTACGGATTCGAGCAGATAGGTGTAGGGCGCGTTGGCGAGTTTGAGATAGACGGAGAGTGGCGTCTCCAGGTCGCCGGGCAGTTCGCGCACCAGCGGGATGCGGTTGTAGCCCTGACGGGCGAGATCGAAGAATTCTTGTTCGGTCATTTTCGGGGAGGGGCTCCAGGATTCGGGGAAAGTGCGCGATGCGCCCGGTTCAGTGCCAGCGCCGCCATCGGCGGCAGATTCCCCGAATCCTGATTCCTGAATCCCGCCCTCCGAGATTCATGCCTTCGTCACCTTCTTCGCCGCGTCGGCCAGCGTCGGCACCACGGCGTCGAGGTCGAGCTCGCTGACAGGCCGGCCGCGGTTGTAGCCGTAAGGCACACAGAACACGGGCGAGCCCGCCGCGCGCGCGGCCTGGGTGTCGTTGAGCGAATCGCCGATCAGCAACAGCTCGGCCGGCGCGATGCCGAACACCTGGCAGGCGTGCAGCAGGGGCAGCGGATCGGGCTTGCGACGGGGCAGACTGTCGCCGGACAGGATCAGTTCGAAGTAATCGAAGAGTCCGGTGTCCTTGAGCAGCGGATGGGTGAACTGCCCGGCTTTGTTGGTGATGCAGGCAAGGTGCACGCCCATCGCCCTGAAAGCGTCCAGCCCTTCGACGACGCCGGGAAAGGGCCGCGAATGCAGCGAGACGTGTGCGCCGTAGTGCGCCTGGTAGAGCCCGATCGCACGTTCGAACAGCGCCGCGTCGGGCTCGGCATCCATCTCGCCGGTGAGCACGCGTTTCACCAGCCGCGACACGCCGTTGCCGATATAGGTGGCGATGGTGTCCGCGCCCGGGCACGGCATGCCCAGGTCGGCCATCATCAGCCGGGCCGCGTGGGCCAGGTCAGGGGCGGTATCGAGCAGCGTGCCGTCGAGATCGATGACGACGGCCTTGACGGGGAGAGGAAAGTTCATTGTCTGGGTGCAAAGTGCAGGATTCAAGAGGCAGGAGAACACTCGTCCCCTGCATCTTGCGTTTCGGGTCAGCCGTTAAACCTTGGCCAGCTCGGCGCGCATCTGGCCGATGATGCTGTCGTAGCGGTTGGGGTCGCTGTCGTTGCGCTTGCCGAACACGGCGGAGCCTGCGACGAAGGTGTCCACGCCCGCCCTGGCCACTTCGGCGATGTTGGCCGGGCCCACGCCGCCATCGATTTCGATGTTCACGTTGAGGCCGCGCTCGTCGACCATCTGGCGGACACGGCGGGCCTTGTCGAGCACGTAGGGAATGAATTTCTGGCCGCCGAAGCCGGGGTTCACGCTCATCAAGAGCACCATGTCGATCTTGTCCAGGGTGTATTCCAGCACGTTGAGCGGGGTGGCGGGGTTGAACACCAGACCGGGCTTGCAGCCAAGCTCGCGAATCATGCCGATGGTGCGGTCGATGTGCTCGCTGGCTTCCGGATGGAAGGTGATATAGGTGGCACCGGCCTTGGCAAAATCGGGGATGATGCGGTCGACCGGCTTGACCATCAGGTGCACGTCGATCGGGGCGGTGACGCCGTGCTTCCTCAGCGCCTCGCACACCAGCGGGCCGATGGTGAGGTTGGGCACGTAGTGATTGTCCATCACGTCGAAATGGACGATGTCGGCACCGGACTTCAGCACGTCGTCAACTTCCTCGCCGAGCTTGGCAAAGTTGGCCGACAGGATGGACGGGGCGATACGGTAGGTCATGGGAAGCTCCGGGAACGGGAAGGTAAGGGGATCAGCAACCGGGCCATTTTAACAGGCTGCACGGGCCGTGAGTTTTACAACAGCCCGACAAGGCATTGCGCTACACTCCGGCCATTCCAACCCCCGCGAGCAATGCCGTGGCCGAAGGCAAAAAGTATCAGATCGACGTCAGCGTCAACACCGCGTATCTGGCCGACCAGAGCGACCCCTCTTCCGACCGTTACGTGTTCGCCTACACCGTGACCATCACCAACGTGGGCACGGTCGCGGCGCAGCTCATCTCGCGCCACTGGATCATCACCGATGCGGAAAGCGCCGCGCAGGAGGTAAAGGGCCTGGGCGTGGTGGGCGAACAACCCTTGCTGCGGCCGGGCGAAAGTTTCGAGTACACCAGCGGCACGGCGATGGCGACCCCGGTGGGCACCATGCGCGGCACCTATCAGATGGTGGCCGAAGACGGCAACAAGTTCGACGCCGAGATTCCCCCGTTCACGCTGTCGATGCCGCGCGTGCTGCACTGACCCGGGCCGCGCTCATTTCTTCATCGTCCACCACACGATGAACAGCAAAAGGCCCAGCGCCACCCCCGCTTCCAGCAACAACCAGCCCAGACCTTGGCTTTCCATTTCGCTTCCCTCCTTTGCCTGACGGCATCTTTGCGTGCGTCGATGCCGCGTGCAAGCCTTTTCGCCGGGCTGGCGCTGCTGGGGGCGTGCGCCACACCCGTGCCCACGCCCAGCACGCCCCCCCCCGCTGCGGGTGACGCGGCCCCCGCCCTTCCCCCACCCCCGCAGCCTCCCGCACCGCCTGCCCCGCAACCCGCCTTGCCCACGCCTGCGCAGGCCTGGCCCACGCTCAAGCCGGCCAACTGGCCGGCAGTGCCGGGCTGGAATGACGACGCCGTGGCCGAAGCCTGGCCGGCATTGCTCGCTGGCTGCCGCGCGCTCAAGCGGCAAAGCGCGTGGCAGGCCGTCTGTGCGGACGCGGCCGCGTTGCCCCCGCCTGACGACAACACCGCCCGCGCGTTTTTCCAGGCGCGCTTTCGGCCCTGGCAGGCCACGCAGGAAGACGGCGCGGAAGACGGGCTTGTCACCGGCTACTACGAGCCGCTGCTCAAGGGCGACAGGGTGCGCACCGAAAAGGCGCGCCATCCGTTATATGCGGTCCCGTCAGACCTCGTCAGCGTCGAGCTCGCGGGACTGTATCCGGAGCTGAAAAACCTGCGGCTGCGCGGCAAGCTGGTCGGCAACAAGCTGGTGCCCTATGCCGCGCGGCGCGATATCGAAGCCCCCGGTTTCCCGGGCAAGCCGATTGCCTGGGCAGACGATCCGGTCGATCTGTTCTTTTTGCAGATTCAGGGATCGGGACGCATCCAGCTGCCGGACGGCACTCAGCTTCGCGTGGGTTACGCCGACCAGAACGGCCATCCCTATGTATCGATCGGCAAGCTGCTGGTCGAACGCGGCGAACTCAGGCCCGAAGAGGCCTCGATGCAGGGCATCAAGAACTGGGGCGCGAAAAACCCGGACAAGCTGCCTGATCTGCTGGCCGCCAATCCCAGCTACGTATTCTTCCGCGAACTGCCAGACAGCCTCGGCGGCCCGCTTGGCGCGCTGGGCGTGCCGCTGACCGGCGGCCGCTCGATTGCGATCGATCCGCGCTATATCCCGCTGGGGGCGCCGGTGTTCCTCGCCACCACGCAACCGAATTCGACCGCGCCGTTGCACCGGCTGGTTCTGGCACAGGACACCGGCGGCGCGATTCGGGGCGGCGTGCGGGCAGACTTCTTCTGGGGATTCGGCGACGCGGCAGGGGAGCTGGCCGGCCGCATGAAACAGCGCGGTCGCATGTGGGTGCTGTTGCCGCACGACTATCCCATGTCGCCCATGGCGCGACGTTAGCCTGGATATTTCGCGAGCCGGTCGCCGAACCGGCGGGCGACGCCGGTTGTCGTTTCCGCCGATGCCGCCCGCGACCCGGCCGGGAAACCCGCAGTCGGGATGCGGGTCGTACCCAGACGCCGGCTGACACTCGCATTGCCCCGCCCGCTGCTTGTTGAACGGCCAAGTTCGTGATGCACTCCGTCATCGACAGGAAACGACCATGAGCCCCCCACTTACCCTGCCCATCGAAGGCATGACCTGCGCCAGCTGTTCCGCGCGGCTGGAAAAGGTGTTGCGCCAGCTGCCCGGCGTGCATGCAGCAACGGTCAACCTCGCCACCGAAACAGCCTCCCTCGAAGGCGACGCCGACCTTGCCGCAGCATGCGACGCCGTGGCCCGCGCAGGCTTTCGCGTGCCGCAAGACAGCCTCAGCCTGGCCATCGGCGGCATGACCTGCGCCAGCTGTTCGACGCGGCTGGAGAAGGCGCTGGGACATGCGCCCGGCGTGCTCGCGGCCGAGGTGAACCTGGCCACCGAACAGGCCACGCTCAGAGTCGTGCGCGGCACCTCCGTCGCCGCGCTCGTGGCAGCGGTCGAGCGCGCGGGTTTCCGCGCCACCGTACCGGACCCGGCCGCGACGGCCTCGGCCCCGCCCGCTTCCTCGCGGGCCGGGTGGCACGTCGTGCTCGCCCTGCTGCTGTCGCTGCCGCTCGTCCTGCCCATGCTCCTCACCCTGTTCGGCGTGCATTTCATGCTGCCGGGCTGGCTGCAACTGGCGCTTGCCACGCCGGTGCAGTTCTGGCTTGGCGCGCGTTTCTACCGCGCAGGCTGGAAGGCCCTTGCAGCCGGGAGCGGCAACATGGATCTGCTGGTGGCAGTGGGTACGAGCGCAGCCTGGGGGCTGTCGGCATACCTGCTGCTGACCGCCCCCGGCTCGCATCTGTATTTCGAGGCCTCGGCCATGGTCATCAGTCTGGTGCTGCTGGGCAAATGGCTGGAGGCCCGGGCAAAACGGCAGACGACCGAAGCGATCCGCGCGCTCCACGCACTGCGCCCAACCACCGCGCGCGTGCGAACCGACGGTGTCGACCGCGACCTGCCCATTGCGGCGTTGCGCGTCGGCGACCAGCTCGTGGTGCGGCCCGGCGAACGCATCGCGGCCGATGCCCTCGTCATCGAAGGCACGGGCAGCGTGGACGAATCCCTGCTCACGGGCGAAACCCTGCCCGTGGAGAAGCAGCCCGGCGATACGCTCACCGGCGGGGCCATCAATGCCCACGGCGTGCTCGTCGCTCGCGTGACGGCGGTGGGCGCGGAAACCGCGCTGGCCCGCATCATCCGGCTGGTGGAAGACGCGCAGACCAAAAAGGCGCCGATCCAGCGGCTGGTGGACCGCGTCAGTGCAGTGTTCGTACCGGTGGTGATGATGATTGCGCTGGCGACCTTCGTCGGCGGGTGGCTGGCTGGCGGCGGCGCCGAAACCGCCATTCTCAACGCGGTAGCGGTGCTGGTGATCGCCTGTCCGTGCGCGCTCGGGCTCGCCACCCCAACCGCGATCATGGCGGGCACCGGCGTCGCCGCGCGTCACGGCATCCTCATCCGCGACGCCGAAGCGCTGGAGCGCGCGCACCGGGTCGATACCGTGGTGTTCGACAAGACCGGCACACTCACCGAAGGCTCGCCGCGCGTCGTCGCCTGCATGGGCACAGACGGCGATGCAGACGCAGTGCTCGCCCGGGCCGCGCGGCTACAGGCCGGCAGCGAGCACCCGCTGGCGCGCGCGGTGCTGGCAGAAGCCGAGGCCCGCGGCCTCGGCGGTGCGCCCGCGCACGCAGTCCAGGCGCTGCCCGGCCGAGGGTTGAGCGGCGAACTGGACGGAGAACGCTGGCACATGGGCAACCGCCGCCTGATGCAGGAACACGGCATCGCCACCGAGGCCCTGGATACCCGGGCAATGGAAGCTGCCGGTCACAGCCTGGCCTGGCTCGCGCACGGCGCCACGCTGGCCGGAGTGATCGCCTTTGGCGATGCGTTGAAGCCCGCCGCCAGGGCGGCGGTGGCGCGGCTCCAGGCGCGCGGCATCGAGACCGTGCTGCTCACCGGCGACCATCAGGGTGCCGCCGACGCCACCGCACGCGCACTCGGCATCGGCCGCGTGCGCGCCGATGTGCTGCCCGAAGGCAAGGCGGCGGAAATCGCCATGCTGCAGGCCGAAGGCCGCGTTGTCGCCATGGTAGGGGACGGAGTGAACGATGCCCCTGCGCTCGCCGCTGCCGACGTCGGCATCGCAATGGGCGGCGGCACCGACGTGGCTACGCACACCGCCGGAATTACGCTGATGCGGGGCGATCCCATGCGGGTCGCCGATGCACTCGACATTTCCCGGCTGACCCATGCCAAGATCCGGCAAAACCTGTTCTGGGCGCTGATTTACAACGTGATCGGCATTCCGCTCGCCGCGTTCGGGTTTCTCAGTCCCGTCATCGCCGGCGCCGCCATGGCATTTTCCAGCGTGAGCGTGGTCAGCAATGCACTGCTGCTGAAACGCTGGCGGCCGGAACCGTCAGCCCGGGACGGCTACGCCGGGTAAGCCCCCGGGTTGCGGCGTCATGGCCGCCCTTCCCAGTCGTAACTCACTTCGATCAGCATCAGGGCGCGCACCGGCCGGCCACCTTTCTGCGCCGGATTGAAGCGCGCCGCGCGGAAGGCTTCGATGGCCGAGGCATCGAACACGCCCGCGGGCGTGCTCTCGACCACATCGACATCGCTGACGCGGCCGTCGGCCTCCACCTTCACCTGCAGGCGTACCCTGCCCGACACCCGGGCCCGATCCGCCTCGGGCGGGTAGGCCGGGTCGATCGTGCCGCGCGCGGTGGGCGGCTGGTCGAGCTCGCGTGCCGTGTAGTAAGTGAGATCGACGCCGGAATCGATGGCAAGCGCAGGCCGGGGCGGTTCGACCGGCGGCGCGGCTGGAGGGGGCACCGCCGTTGCGGCGGGCAGCTCAGGCGCGGGGGCAACTGGCGGAACCGGCGGCGCGGCGCCCAGAATTTCGGTCGGCTTCAGGGTGGGTGAAGGCTGGAGCGACGGATCGGGCTCGGGGTCAGGCGGCGTCTCCGCAGGCGACACGGCCGGATCGAGCCGTGCCTGGAGAACGATGCTGCCGCCCGCCGGCGCGCCCGAAGGCGCAACCTGGATCAGCCCGATCAGCGCGCCATGCACGGCAAGCGAAACCCACAACGCCATCAGCGGGCGGCGTACGCGCTGCGGCAGGGCCGGCAGACTGGGTTCGTCAAAGCGTTCGTTCACGGCGCATCGGGCTGCCAGTCAAAGAAGACTATCCGCGCGCAGGGCGGGGCCGGCCTAAAATGGAGGCCGGCACAAAAACAGGAGACGACCATGAAATTCCGCGCCATAGCGGCCGCCATCTTAGCATCGGCCCTTGCCCACGCTGCCCACGCCAACGGCGTGTCCCTCAGCAAAACCACGATCAAGGCCGCCGATGGCTCCGATGTGCCGGTAGAGGTCGCCACCCCGGCGGGCGCCGGCCCCTTCCCGCCTGTGCTGTTCATCCACGCCAAACGCGGCTACGAGGGCGACGAGCGCGCCCACGTGCGCGAACTCGCCGAACAGGGCTTTCTGGTCGTCGCCCCGGACTGGCAGAGCGGCCGCTTCATCGAACGCTGGCCGTCGGCACACAACCCGGAAACCGAACTGGACGTGGAGGCCGGGCTCGATTACCTGAAATCGCTGCCGAATGCGTGCAAGCAGCCGGCCGGCATCGTCGGCCTGTCGCGCGGGCCGTACTACGCGATCCGGCTTGCCGCCAAACGCGGCCAGGACATCGCCGCCATCGTCAGTTATTACGGCCACATGCAGAATCCCAACGCGCCCGAGCCCGACCAGTTGTTCCGCGTCGCGCCGGAGGTGATGCAATTCACCACGCCCATCCTCTATCTCATCGGCGAGCAGGATTATGAACTGCGCCGCATGGTGGGCGGGCGCGCCTTTTATGCGTTGTGGGAACGCGGCGTGCCGGTGGAATACCAGGTCTATCCGATGGCGCGGCGCGCGTTCGATTTCCGCCCCGACCAGACGCCGGAAGAGAAAATCGCCAGGCGCCACGCGCGCGAACGCGCCAGGGCCTGGCTCGCGCAGTGGATGAAGCTGACGTCCGACATGCGCTGTCCCTGAGCGCCCCGTTTTGATCCGGCTTTGCCTCGCCATGCACCACTAGCGTTCAACGCAAGGCCCCTCAGCAGCCGGGCAAAGTCCATAAGCATTTGATAATTCAGCATTCTTTGAGCTGGCACGCTGCCTGCTAAGACAGGATTGAGTACCCAGACCTTTTGGCCAGGTTGCTCAGGCAGTCTCCTCCGATCCTGCGGCCTCTCCGGAGGCCGCTTTTTTTGGCGACGCCCGACGATAAACCGGACACACCATGAAAGTACTGATTGTTGAAAACCAGCCCGAGCGGCTGGCGATGCTGGTGCCGGCGCTGGAGGCAGCCGGTTGCGTGGTCGCGGCCACGCTGAATTCGGCGCGCAGCCTCGATGCGCAGGTGCAGGCCCAGCGCCCCGACGTAGTCATCATTGCGCAGGACTCGCCCGACCGCGACACGCTGGAACACCTCTGCGTGGCGAACCGGGATTGCCCGCGTCCGATCGTGATGTTCACCGGCGACGGCAGCGCCGAGGCGATCCGCGCGGCGACGCAGGCGGGCGTGACGTCCTACGTGGTCAATGGCCTTGACCCGGCGCGGCTCAAACCCATCCTCGACGTCGCCGTGTCGCGCTTCGAGGCCTACCAGGCGCTGCACGACCAGCTCGAACAGACGCGCCTCGAACTGTCGGAACGCAAGCTCATCGACCGGGCCAAGGCGCTGCTCATCAAGCAGACCGGCGCGTCGGAACCCGAGGTCTACCGCGAGATGCGGCGCGCGGCGATGGACCGCGGCCTGAAGCTGGCCGACATCGCCAAGCAGATCCTGCACAAAGCCTGACGCGATTGGTGCGCCCGCGCCCGGCCGCGCCCTCTTTGCGTGCGCGTCATGGCGACGCGGTTTGGCGCAAGACCCGCCCCCCACCCGCGCAACCCGCGCCGAACAAGGCTTTGCCCAGTCTGGCACAGCAGTTGCTATTGCCAGATTGAACAGCCGCAACGATGTGGCTTTCAGCGTGACCGTCAACATTCATCATTGGGACAAAGGCGTCCGCCCGAAAGGCGACGCCTTATTTATTTTGGAGAACACACCGTGAGCGACCTCCCCGACAAAACTCAAGCGCCCAACCCGGGCAAGCGCGACTTCATGAAGAAAGCCACTGGACTGTCCGTTGCCGCCGCCCTCATGGCCCTGGTGCCGCCCGGCGTGCGCAGCGGCGCCTGGGCCGCCGGCTCCGATGCGCCGGAAAAACCCAATCTGAACATCGGTTTCATCCCGCTGACCGACTGCGCCTCGGTGGTCATTTCGTCGGTGAAGGGTTTCGACAAGAAATACGGCCTCAGCATCACGCCAAGCAAAGAGGCATCGTGGGCGGCGGTGCGCGACAAGCTGGTGAACGGCGAGCTCGACGCGGCGCACGTGCTGTACGGCCTGGTCTACGGCGTGCAGATGGGCATCGGCGGGCCGAAGAAGGACATGGCGGTGCTGGCGACGATCAACAACAACGGCCAGGCGATTTCGCTTTCCAACCAGCTCAAGGCCAAGGGCGTCACCGACGGCGCCTCGCTCGCCAAACTCATCAAGGCCGAGCCCAAGGAATACACCTTCGCCCAGACCTTCCCCACCGGCACCCACGCCATGTGGCTCTACTACTGGCTCGCGGCCCACGGCATCAATCCGTTCAGGGAAACCAAGGTCATCACCGTGCCGCCGCCGCAGATGATCGCCAACATGCGCGTCGACAACATGGACGGCTTCTGCGTGGGCGAACCTTGGAACGCGCGCGCGATCCGCGACAACATCGGCTTTACCGCCGCCACCACGCAGGACATCTGGAAGGATCACCCGGAGAAGGTACTCGGCACCACCGCCGAGTTCGTGCAGCGCTACCCCAACACCGCGCGCGCCATGACCGCCGCCATCCTCGACGCCGCCAGGTACATCGACACCCTGGCTAACCGTTCGGAAGTGGCGAAGATCATCTCGGCCAAATCCTACGTCAACACCGATTTCGACTCGATCGAGGATCGCATGCTCGGCCAGTACGACAACGGCATCGGCAAGAAATGGAACGACCCCAACTACATGAAGTTCTACAGCGACGGCGCGGTGAGCTTCCCCTACCTGTCTGACGGCATGTGGTTCCTTACCCAGCACAAGCGCTGGGGCCTGCTGAAAGAGCACCCCGACTACCTGGCGGTGGCGAAGCAGGTCAACCGCATCGACATCTACAGGCAGGCCGCCGAACAGACCAAGACGCCGCTGCCCAAGTCCGACATGCGCAGCAGCAAGCTGATCGACGGCGTGGTGTGGGACGGCAGGAACCCCAAAGCCTACGCCGACGGATTCAAGGTCAAGGTTTGAGCCGCACAGGAGAAATGTCATGAACGCTGTCACCTTGAACGAGACGCTGCCCAGCTCGCTGGCCGTCACCGAGACTGAAAAACCTGCGGCGGCCGCCGAACCGCCGCGCGCCGCCCGCCCCACGCCACTGTTCGAAACCGAGGGCGGCAAACGCTTTCTCGAAAACCTGGGCAACGCCGCGAAAGCGACCCTGCCGCCCGCCCTGGGCCTGGTTCTGTTTGCCATGCTGTGGGCGCTCATCGCCAACAGCGGCGGCGGCATTCCCGGCCCGGCCGAAACCTGGACGGCGGCGGTCGAACTGTTTTCCGACCCGTTTTACGACAACGGCCCCAACGACAAGGGCATCGGCTGGAACGTGCTCAACTCGCTGGCCCGCGTCGGCATCGGCTTCGGGCTGGCTGCCGCCATCGGCATACCGCTCGGCTTCCTCATCGGCCGCTTCGCCTTCCTCAACCGGATGCTCTCGCCCATCATCAGCATCCTGCGTCCGGTGTCGCCGCTGGCCTGGCTGCCGATCGGCCTGCTGGTGATGAAACAGGCCGAGCCGGCGTCGATCTGGGTCATCTTCATCTCCAGCATCTGGCCGATGGTGCTGAACACCGCCGCCGGCGTGCAGCGCATCCCGCAGGACTACCTGAACGTCGCCCGCGTGCTCAACCTGTCCGAGTTCAAGGTCTTCACCAGGATCCTGTTCCCGGCCGTGCTGCCCCACGTGCTCACCGGCGTGCGGCTCGCCATCGGCGTCGCCTGGCTCGTCATCGTCGCCGCGGAAATGCTCACCGGCGGCGTCGGCATCGGCTTCTGGGTGTGGGACGAATGGAACAACCTCAACGTCGCCCACATCATCATCGCCATCTTCATCGTCGGTATCGTCGGCCTGCTGCTGGAGCAGATGCTGATGCTGATTGCGAAACGGTTCAGTTACGAGTAAGCGGCAAGCGGGTGGCGGCAAGCGGATAAAACGCACGCCGCCACCGCTCACCGCTCACCGCTCACCGCTCACCGCTCACCACTCACGGAGAAACACATGCAAAGCTACGTCCAGATCGAAAACGCCGGCATGACCTTCAACACCAAAAAAGGCAAATTCACCGCGCTGACCGACATCAACCTGCACATCGACCAGGGCGAGTTCGTCGCCCTGATCGGCCACTCCGGCTGCGGCAAGTCCACCCTGCTGAATCTGGTGGCCGGCCTGCTCGACGCCACCGACGGCGTGCTGCTGCTCGCCAACAGGGAAATCAGGGGGCCTGGGCCGGAACGCGGCGTGGTGTTCCAGAACCATTCCCTGCTGCCCTGGCTCACCGCCTTCGAGAACGTCCATCTGGCTGTCGAAAAGGTCTTCGGCGGCAAGGAAAGCCGGGCGCAGCTGAAAGCGCGCACCAGCAAGGTGCTCGACCTCGTCGGCCTCTCCCACGCCGCGCACAGGCTGCCGGGCGAAATTTCCGGCGGCATGAAGCAGCGCGTCGGCATCGCCCGCGCGCTGGCGATGGAGCCGAAAGTGCTGCTCATGGACGAACCCTTCGGCGCGCTCGACGCGCTCACCCGCGCCCACCTGCAGGACGAGCTGATGAAGATCGTCGCCGCGACCCAGAGCACGGTCATCATGGTCACCCACGACGTCGACGAGGCCGTGCTGCTCTCCGACCGCATCGTCATGATGACCAACGGCCCGGCGGCGACCATAGGCGAAATCCTCGACATCGGCCTGCCGCGCCCGCGCGACCGCCTGCAACTGGCGAACGATCCGAAATACCATGCCTTGCGCAGCCGGGTGCTGGAATTCCTCTACAGCCGCCAGATGCGGCCGAAAGAAGCGGCGTAAGATTGGATGGCGAGCCCCAGCACGCTCGCGGTCATCGAGCGTTACGAAGAATACCGTCACGCGCTCAACGGGCTGATCGCATCCATCGTCACCGGCATCGCCAGCCCCGCGCTGTTCGACGACGCGGGCGCACGCAGCGAGGCGGTGCGCTGCGCGGGCCGCCACTATCCTTTCGTCGACCTGCTGTATCTGCTCGACGAAACCGGCGTTCAGACGACCCCCAATCTGCCGGTACGCAGGAACCACCCGGCCGCCGGGCGTGGCCTCGGCGCTTCGCGCGCGCAACGCCCCTACTTCACGCTGGCGCACGCCCAGTCCGAAGGCGTGGCGATCACCGCGCCCTACCTGTCCAATGCCAGCGGCCTGCTCTGCATCACCGCCATCGTGCGCGTTCAGCATGCTGAAGGCACAGGCTATCTCGTGCTCGATATCGATCTGGCCGAGGCCGTGGCCTTTCTCATGGGCGACGCCTCGCGCAAGCGCTTCGTGCCCTTCTTCAAGGCCGTGTACAGCGTCATCGTCGCCGGCCTGTTCGCCGTGGTGCTGCTGCTCGGCTACGCCGCATTGGTGGAATTGACCGAAATTTTCATTTCCACCGGCGACCCCGCCGACCTGCACCTCAAACCCTTCGGCGTCATCATCTTCCTCACCCTGGGGCTCGCCGTGTTCGACCTCGGCAAGACCATCCTCGAAGAAGAAGTGCTGATGCACAAGGACGTGTACCGCCACAGTTCGACCCGGCGCACCATCACGCGCTTCATGGCGGCGATCCTCATCGCGGTGTCGATCGAAGGCCTGCTCTTGATGTTCAAGTCGGCGGTAGGCGACGGTGAGCACGTGACGGACGGCGTGTGGATGATGGCGGCGGCGGTGGGCCTGCTGATCGGGCTCGGGCTGTATGTCTACCTCGGCGCGCGTGCCGAACAAATACTCTTGAGCCAGAAACCGAAACCGGACACGATGAAGGCCGGCTGAGCGGACATCCCCGCAGTGCGGCCCAACCTCCATGCCGGACTGCGGGCATACCGGTTCGCTCCCCCATACGCTTACTCGTCCGTTGCTCGACAATCACGCCCCCGCCCTGCCGCGCGCGCCAGCAACAGGGCCCGCTCGCGGGCGTTCTGCGCCAGTTGCGCGGCGCGGGCGAATTCGGCGCGCGCTTCGTCGAGCCGTTCCAGTTTTTCCAGCAGATCGCCTCGTACCGCCGGCAGCAGATGGTAATCCCGCAGTGCGGCTTCGCCGGCAAGCGCTTCCACGCGTTCCAGGCCGGCGGCGGGGCCATAGGCCATGCCGATGGCGACGGCCTGGTTGAGCGCGACCACGGGGGACGGCGCGACCTGCGCCAGCGCATCGTACAGCGCGGCAATGCGCACCCAGTCGGTGTCGGCGGCGCTGGCGGCGCGTGCATGACAGGCAGCGATGGCTGCCTGTAGCGTATAAACGCCGAGCGCACCGGGCAGGCTTTCGGCGTGCGCCAGCGCCGCCAGGCCACGACGGATCAGCAGCTGGTCCCAGCGCGTGCGGTCCTGCGCCATGAGCAGGATGGGTTCGCCCTGCGCATCGACGCGCGCGGCAAGCCTCGATGCCTGGATTTCCATCAGCGCGACCATCCCATGCACTTCTGCCACGTCCGGCAGCCGCACGGCCAGCACGCGGCCCAGACGCTGCGCTTCCTCGCACAGCGCAGGCCGGGTCCAGTCGTTGCCGGTGGTGGCGGCAAAGCCTTCGTTGAAGATGAGGTAGATCACTTCGAGCACCGACGGCAGGCGCGCGACGAGTTCCGCCCCACGCGGCGTTTCGAACGGCACGCGCGCCTCGGCGAGCGTGCGCTTGGCGCGCACGATGCGCTGCGCGATGGTGGCGGGCGGCTTGAGGTAGGCGCGCGCGATTTCCTCCACCGACAGGCCGCCGACCACCTTCAGCGTGAGCGCGGCGCGCGCCTCGGGCGAGAGCAGCGGGTGACAGGCGGTGAACACCAGCGCCAGCTGATCGTCGCCGATGTCGTCGTCGAGCGCGGCGTCGAGCGCCTCATTGAAATCGGCCTCGCGGATGACGTGCTGCGCGTCGAGTTCCATCGCCAGCCCGGCGTGCTTGGACGCAGCTTGCGCACGATGGCGCAGCAGGTCGAGCGCGCGCCGCCTGGCCGCCGTGGTAAGCCAGGCGGCGGGGTTGTCCGGCACGCCGTCGGCCGGCCAGCGCTCCAGCGCCGCCACCAGCGCGTCCTGCGCGCATTCCTCGGCCAGCCCGAGGTCGCGCGTGATCCGGGCGACGGCGGACACGACTTTCGCCGATTCGATGTGCCAGATCGCCGCGAGGGTGTCGGCAACCGCCTGCTTGGTCACGCCGGCGCATCCGCGGTCATGTGAAACACTTCCCAGACGTGCCCGTCCAGGTCCTGAAAACCGTGCTGGAACATGAAGCCGTGATCCTGCGGCGAACTGTACGTGTTGCCGCCGGCAGCCACGGCCGCTTTCACCATGGCCTCCACCGCCGCGCGCGATTCGAGTTGCAGCGCCAGCAGCACCTCGGTCGCGGCGCGCGCGTCGGCCGGTGGGTGGGGCGCAAAGCCGGCGAAGCGCTCGCGCGTGAGCAGCATGGCAAAGATGTTCTCGCCGACGGTCATGCAGGTGGCGGTGTCGTCGGTGAACTCGGGGTTGAAGCTGAAGCCCAGCCGGGTGAAGAAGGCGATGGACGCTGCGAGATCGGCCACGGGCAGGTTGACGAAAATTTGTCGGGCCATGTCGACCTCCTCAAAAAATTCCCATCCGCAACGGCAGCGGATGCGTACAGATCAGACCTTCGCCGTCTTCCAGCGGCCACGCGCGAACAGCCACAGCGTGAACACGCCCGCCGCCGTCTCGGAAACGAACACCCCCCAGAACACGCCGGACGCCGCCCAGCCCAATGGCTGCGCAAGCGCCCAGGCGAGCGGAATCTGGATCAGCCAGAAAAAAACCAGGTTGATCCAGGTTGGCGTCATGGTGTCGCCCGCGCCGTTGAACGCCTGCACCGACACCATCCACCAGCCGTACACAAAATACGAATACGCCAGGATGGAGAGCCATTCGCCGCCGATGGCGATCACCGCCGCGTCGTCGGTGAACACGCCGATGATGGCGT
>JAIWOL010000061.1 GCA_020216925.1 Thiobacillus sp.
GGCACAGCTCCCCACAAAATCTTCTCGCACGCTGATTTTATGCGGGTCTACATGCTGTGCCGATACCTCCCCGGTGAAATATCCGGGCTAGAACAATCTCCTCCCAGGCCTCAAGCGGGCAGGCATTCAGTGTCGCCAAAAGGTAAGCCTGTTCGGTCGCGCGGCGTGGTCTCCCCGGCCCTCCGGCATTGCCGGGAGCGGGCCGATAGGTCGCTGCAAGGTCATTCGGGGGCGGTTGCCCGTCCCGCGGGATGCACGCGGCGCTTGACGTTCAGGTGTTCGGCAACATCGCCAGCAAGCCGTTCAAACGCCGCACGAAACTGGCGGGGTCGTCGAGTTGCCCGCCTTCGGCCAGCATCGCCTGGTCGAACACCAGATGTGCCCAGTCGGCGAAGCGGTCTTCGTCGGATTCGGCGTTCATGCGCGCGATCAGGGTGTGCGACGGGTTGATCTCCAGCGTGGGTTTCACGGTGGGCGCGGCCTGGCCGGCGGCCTTCAACAGACGTTCGAGGTTGGCGCTCATGTCGCCTTCGCCGGTGACCAGACAAGCCGGTGAGTCGGTGAGGCGGTGGGTGACGCGCACGTCCTTGACGCGTTCGCCAAGTGTGGTTTTGATGCGTTCGACCAGCGGTTTCAGGGATTCTTCGGCTTCCTTCTGCGCGGTCTTTTCGGCTTCGTCTTCCAGCGCGCCCAGGTCGAGGTCGCCCTTGGCGACAGATTTGAGCGGCTTGCCGTCGAACTCGGTGAGGTTGCTCATCAGCCATTCGTCCACGCGGTCGGACAAGAGCAGGACTTCGATGCCTTTCTTGCGGAAGATTTCGAGATGCGGGCTGTGTTTGGCTGCGGCGAAGCTGTCGGCGGTGATGGTGTAGATCGCGGTCTGGCCTGCCTTCATGCGGCCGACGTAGTCTTTCAAGGACACGATCTGCGCGTCGGTGTCGGTGTGGGTGGAGGCGAATCTGAGCAATCCGGCGATGCGGTCCTTGTTGGCGAAATCTTCACCGGGGCCTTCCTTCATCACGCGGCCAAACTGTTTCCAGAATTCGGCGTATCGCTCGGGCTGGTTCGCGGCCAGGTCTTCGAGCATGCCCAGCACTTTCTTCACCGAGCCGGATCTGATGGCGTCGATGTCCTTGCTGGATTGCAGGATTTCGCGCGAGACGTTGAGCGGCAGGTCGGCCGAGTCGATCACGCCGCGCACGAAGCGCAGGTAGGCCGGCATCAGTTGCTCGGCGTCGTCCATGATGAATACCCGGCGCACGTAGAGCTTGATGCCGTGGCGGCGGTCGCGGTCGTAGAGGTCGAAGGGCGCGCGGGCCGGTACGTAGAGCAGGGAGATGTAGTCCTGCTTGCCCTCGACGCGGTTGTGCGACCAGGCGAGCGGGTCTTCGAAGTCATGGGCGACGTGCTTGTAGAATTCGCGGTACTCGTCGTCCGTGATGTCTTTTTTCGGGCGCGCCCACAAGGCCGAAGCGCGGTTGACGGTCTCGTCATCGGGTGTGGGGACTTCGACGCCGTCTTTCCATTCCGTCTTCTTCATCACGATGGGCAGGGTGATGTGGTCGGAATAGGTGCGGATGATGGATTTGAGCTTCCAGTCGGAGAGGAATTCGTCCTCGCCTTCCCTGAGATGCAGCACGATCTCGGTGCCGCGTTGGGGCCTGTCGACGGTTTCCAGCGTGTAGTCGCCGGCGCCCTCGGATTCCCAGCGCACGCCGTGTTCGGCGGTGAGGCCGGCGCGGCGGGTGGTCAGCGTGACGCGGTCGGCAACGATAAAGGCGGAATAGAAGCCGACGCCGAACTGGCCGATGAGCGCGGCGTCTTTTTTCTGGTCGCCGGAGAGCCGGCTGAAGAATTCGCGGGTGCCGGACTTGGCGATGGTGCCGATGTGATCGATGACTTCCTGCCGGTTCATGCCGATGCCGTTGTCGGCGATGGTGAGCGTGCGTGCGTCGCGGTCGAAGGCGATGCGGATCTTCAGGTCGGGATCGTTTTCGAACAGCGCGGGGTCGGTCAGGGCTTCGAAACGCAGTTTGTCGGCGGCGTCCGAGGCGTTGGAAATCAGTTCGCGCAGAAAGATGTCCTTGTTGGAATACAAGGAATGAATCATCAGCTGAAGGAGCTGCTTGACTTCGGCCTGGAAGCCCAGGGTTTCTTTGCTGCTGGTGGCGGACATGCCTATCTCCCGTGAAAACAAAAAACGTGTTCGCCACATGGGGGCGCGCGCGTGCATTTCAAGCCTTTGCAAGCTGCCCCGTTCAAACGGCTGGCGGCAGGCAGCAGCTGTGGATGTGTTGTTGGCAGACGCGCGTCTGCCGCACAGCCCAGGCTTCGTCGTGGCCCAGTTCCCGGGCCAGCATGCGGGCGACGGCCGGCGCAATGTCGAGGCTGGCGCGGGCGTCGAGCAGGGTTGCGCGGGTGCGGCGGGCCAGCACGTCGAGGGCGGTGCGCGCCATTTCGTGACGGGCTGCCCACACCACCTCGGCGCCGGTGAGGGGCAGCGCGGGATGAAGCGGCGCAGCCAGATCCGGATTGGCGTCAGCCAGCGCACGCAGCGCTGGGGCGTCGCTGCCATAGCGGGCAAGCGGGTCGTTGGCCGGGGCAGGGCGGGCGGGCGCACCGTGCAGGCGCAGCCTGGCGGTGACGCAGG
>JAIWOL010000062.1 GCA_020216925.1 Thiobacillus sp.
CGCCGCAGGCGGTCGGGAGGCGCTGAGTCGAACAGCACGAGCCCCTTGAAACCGCCAGCCCGCTGGCGGTTTTTTGTTGGTGCCGTCGCGGGAAGCACAATCAACCGGAGATGACCATGACTGTTACCCGTACCGACGACACCCGCATCGAGCAAAGCGGGGAACTGCTTGCCCCCATGCAGATCATGCGGGAGCTGCGCGCCAATGAGACCGTGCTGTCGCATGTTGCCGGCGCACGCGCCGCGATCCATGACGTTTTGCGAGGGGCCGATGACCGCATGTTTGTCGTTGTCGGGCCGTGCTCCATCCATGACCCGGCGGCGGCGCTGGATTACGCGCGCAAGTTGAAGCCGCTGGCCGATGAGCTCGCCCACGAGCTCATCGTCGTGATGCGGGTGTACTTCGAGAAACCGCGCACCACCGTCGGCTGGAAGGGACTCATCAACGACCCGCACCTGGATGAAAGCTTCGACATCAACGAAGGTCTCCGGCTTGCCCGCAAGCTGTTGCTGGAAATCAACGAAATCGGTTTGCCCTGTGCGACCGAATTTCTCGATCTGATCTCGCCGCAATACATTGCCGACCTGGTGAGCTGGGGGGCCATCGGCGCGCGCACCACCGAATCGCAATCGCACCGCCAGCTGGCTTCGGGTGTGTCCTGCCCGGTCGGCTTCAAGAACGGTACCGACGGCAGTCTGCGCATCGCGGTCGACGCGATCAAGGCGGCGGCGGCGCGGCATCACTTCATATCCATTACCAAATCCGGCCACGTGGGGGTCTTCAGCACCTCCGGCAACGAGGATACCCACGTCATTCTGCGCGGCGGCAAAGTGCCCAATTACGACGCCGCAAGCGTGGCGCAGGCCTGCCGGGAACTGGCGAACGCCGGCCTGCGGCAACAGGTGATGATCGACTTCTCGCATGCCAATTCGAGCAAACAGCACATGAAACAGATCGAGGTGGGGGCGGACGTGGCGGCGCAGGTGGGCGGGGGGGACACGCGCATCATCGGTGCCATGATCGAATCTCACATCAACGGCGGGCGTCAGGACCTGATCCCGGGGCAGACGCTGGAATACGCCAAGTCCATCACCGACGCCTGCATCGCCTGGGATGACACCGTACCGCTGCTGCAGATGCTGGCAGACGCGGTGAAAAAACGCCGGCTTGTCGTGCCGATCGATGAGGATTGAGCCGCTTCCGGGGTAAAATCGCAGGCGGCGGGCCTCCCCGCATGATAGTCCCGCAAACCTGGTCAGGTCCGGAAGGAAGCAGCCATAGCGGGGTGCTGTCAGTGCCGGGGCTCCGGCTCGCCATTTCAGCCGACAGCTGACAGCGGACCGTCGCCCTGACTGTCTTCTGTCCCCTGTCTTCTGTCCCCTGGCAATGACTGACCTTTTCGGCGACCCGGCATCCCCCGCACTTGCGCTGGCGCGCAAATGGCGGCCCCGCGCGTTCGTTGACCTCAAGGGGCAGGAACACGTGGTGCAGGCGCTGTCGAACGCGCTCACGCAAGGCCGCCTGCATCACGCCTACCTGCTGACGGGCACGCGCGGCGTCGGCAAGACCACGCTGGCGCGCATTCTTGCCAAATGTCTCAACTGCGAAACCGGTGTTACCGCCACGCCCTGCGGCGCATGTTCGGCCTGCCGGCAGATCGATGCCGGCCGCTTTGTCGACCTGCTCGAACTCGACGCCGCGTCCAACACCGGCGTCGACAACATGCGCGAGGTGCTCGACAACGCGCAGTACGCGCCGACGGTGGGCCGCTACAAGGTCTACATCATCGACGAAGTGCACATGCTGTCGAAGCCGGCCTTCAACTCCATGCTGAAAACGCTGGAAGAGCCGCCGGAACATGTGAAATTCATCCTCGCCACCACCGACCCGCAGAAAATTCCGGTAACGGTGCTTTCGCGCTGTTTGCAGTTCAACCTCAAGCCGATGACGCCGGCGCTGGTGGCGCAGCATCTGGCCGAAGTGCTGGCGCAGGAAAAGGTAGACGCCGAGCCGGCCGCGCTCAACCTGCTGGCGCGCGCGGCGGCAGGCTCGATGCGCGATGCGCTTTCGCTTACCGATCAGGCCATCGCCTACGGCGGGGGGCGTCTCGAAGCGGCAAACGTCGAAGCCATGCTGGGCACGGTTCACCGTGACTACCTGTTCGACCTGCTGGACGCGCTGGCCAGCCAGAATGCCGACACCTTGCTCCAGCAGGCGCGAAAACTGTCCGAACAGGGCATTGCTTTCGATGCAGCCCTGCAGGACATGGGAACCCTGCTGGCCCAACTGGCCATGGTGCTCCATGCGCCCGGAGCGGTGGACACGGGGCACGATCACGCCCGTGTGGTCGAGGCCGCCGCCAGACTCGACCCCGAAACGGTCCAGCTCTATTACCAGATCGTCCTCAACGGCCGCCGCGATCTGCCTTTTGCCCCCGACGAATTCGCCGGTTTCTGCATGACGCTGCTGCGCATGCTGGCTTTCGCGCCGGGAGGCGCGAATTTGCAGCGCGCCGCACCGGGCACGATACCGCCGGCGGCTGCCGCTGCCGGCCCTGGTGCGCAACCTGTCGCGGCATCGGATGCGCGGCGGGCAGAAGGCGTTGCGCCGCCGCTGCGCCACGCAGCGCCCGATCGCGCCGCGGG
>JAIWOL010000167.1 GCA_020216925.1 Thiobacillus sp.
CGATTCCGAATACATCCTGACCGCGCGGATGACGCCCGGCATGGGCCTCATCTGCAACAACGTGCTGCATACCCGCAGCAGCTTCACCGATGCCCCAGGACGCCGCCGGCTGCTCTATCGGGGACGCTATTACGACCGTCTGTGTTTCGACGGCTCGGCGTGCCGCCCGCGTCGCCCCGATTGACGCATCGACGCCGACGCGCGGATTGAAACCGGGCCAGTCAAGCCATGATTTCCGCCGCTGCGCCGGGTCGATAATCCAGCCCGGCGACGCCGCGGTCAGCCGAAACGACCCGTGATGTAATCCTCGGTCTGCTTGACCGTGGGTTTGAGGAACAGATCGTTGGTGCGACCGAACTCGATCAGCTCGCCCATGTACATGAAAGCCGTGTAATCGGACACGCGAGCGGCCTGTTGCATGTTGTGGGTGACGATGATGATGGTGTACTTGTCCTTCATCTCGTTGACCAGTTCCTCGATCTTGGCGGTGGAAATGGGGTCGAGCGCCGAGGCCGGTTCATCGAGCAAAAGCACGTCCGGTTCCAGCGCGATCGCCCGCGCAATCACCAGTCGCTGCTGCTGGCCGCCGGACAGGCTCAGGCCATTCTGGTCGAGACGATCCTTGACCTCGTTCCACAGCGCGGCGCCACGCAAGGCCTTCTCGACCGCTTCATCGAGCGTGCTGCGGTTGTTCACGCCCATGATGCGCAAGCCGTAGGCCACGTTTTCGTAGATCGACTTGGGAAAGGGGTTGGGCTTCTGGAACACCATGCCGACCCGGCGGCGCAGCAGCGCGACGTTGACGTCGCGGTCGTAGATGTTCTTCCCGTCCATCAGGATCTTGCCTTCGACCCGGCAGATATCAACCAGATCATTCATGCGGTTGAAGCAGCGCAGCAGCGTCGACTTGCCGCAGCCGCTGGGGCCGATGAAAGCGGTCACGCGGTTTTTCGGCAGGTTCATGTTGACGCGCTTGAGCGCCTGCGTCTCGCCGTAATAAAGGTCGAGGTTTTCGACACGGATCGCCACCTCGTCCGTATCTTCCCGCTGTGTGCGCCCCAGGTCGCCAATGTTGATTGCGTGGGTATTCGGGCCGGCTTCGCTCATTTCTAAATCCTTAGGGTCTGTCGTTGTACGGGGTATGCGGGAAATCAAACGCCTTCGAGGCCGCGCATGCGTTCGCGCAGGCGGTTGCGCAAGCGGATCGCGAACAGGTTGAGGACGACGATGATGATCACCAGCAACAGCGCGGTGGCGTACACCAGCGGCCGCGCCGCCTCGACGTTGGGGCTCTGGAAGCCGACGTCGTAGATGTGGAAGCCCAGGTGCATGAACTTCCGTTCCAGGTGCAGGAAGGGGAAGTTGCCGTCGAGCGGCAGGCTCGGCGCGAGCTTCACCACGCCGACCAGCATCAGCGGCGCCACCTCGCCGGCCGCGCGCGCCACAGCCAGAATCAGGCCTGTCATCATCGCCGGGCTGGCGATCGGCAGCACCGTGCGCCACAAGGTTTCGGCCTTGGTCGCACCAAGAGCGAGGCTACCCTCGCGGATGGTGCGCGGCACGCGGGACAGGCCTTCTTCGGTGGCAACAATCACCACCGGCAAGGTTAGCAGGGCGAGCGTCAGGGACGCCCAGAGAATGCCCGGACTGCCGAAGGTCGGGGCCGGCAGCGCCTCGGGGAAGAACAGGTGGTCGATATTGCCGCCCAGGAAGTAGACGAAGAACCCCAGGCCGAACACGCCATAGACGATGGACGGCACCCCCGCCAGGTTGTTGACCGAGATCCGGATCATGCGGATCATCGGCCCCTGTTTGGCATATTCGCGCATGTAGACTGCCGCCATGATGCCAAGCGGCGTCACCATCACCGACATCAGCAGCACCATCATCACGGTGCCGAAGATGGCCGGGAAAATCCCGCCCTCGGTATTGGCTTCACGCGGATCATCCGTGGTGAATTCCCAGAACTTGCGCACGTAGTGGCCGATTTTTTCCCACACGCTCATGGCATTGGGCATGATGGCGTCGGCCACCTTGGCCAACGGCACATCGATGATGCGGCCATCCATGATTTCTGCGCTCAGGCTGTCGCGGCCGATGTCGTGCCGCAGTCGTTCGATTTTTTCCTGCAACTTGAGAAAGTTGGCTTCGAGCGGTTCACGCTGCTTCTGTATGTCCGCCCGCGCTGCATCCGTCAACCTATTCTGCAATTCCAGCTTGCGTTCCTGCAGACGCAGCTTTTCCAGCGCGTAGTTCAGCTTGCCGATCTCGACCTTTTCGATATACAGGATTTCCCTGAACAGCGCGTTGGAGCGCTCCATGCGCTTGAGCAATTCTGGCCAGGCCTGCGCACCTTCCGCCACGACCTTGCCATCTTCCTTGACCTGCTTCAGGTGGCCGTAGAAATTGCCCCATTCGCGCCGTTCGATAGCGAGCACATCTTGCGGGTAGGTGAACTTGTCGAGCATCGGCGCCGGAAACCACTTGAAGTCCGTTCCCGTGATGTCGCGATTGCCCAGCTTGAACAGGTAGCGATAGGTGAATTTGTCCTGGGTGTCGATCTTGTAGCCGGCTTCGCGCAGGCGCAGCAACGATACCTCCTCCTTGTCCGGCACCTCGCCTAGAAGCCGCACTGCCTGACCATCATTGCCGGTAAATACCGTTTCGACTACAGGCTTCGGCCAGAAGTGGGTCAGACCCTGCGCCGCGGTCAGCCATACGACCGCGTACACCATCACCAGCGACAGCGCGACCGCGCCCGCCGTGGTCCAGATCCAGGGCTCTCCGCTTTTTATCCAGTTTTTCATGACAATGATCCCTTAGATATGGCTGTATTTCTCGCGCAACCGCTGGCGCACCAGTTCGGCCAGGGTATTCACCATGAAGGTGAAGGCAAACAACACCAGGGCCGAGAAGAACAGCAGACGGTAGTGGGTTGTGCCGACCGCCGCCTCGCCCATTTCAACCCCTACGTTCGCAGACAAAGTGCGGAACCCGGTGAAGATGGACAAATCCATCACCGCCGTGTTGCCTGTTGCCATCAGCACGATCATGGTTTCGCCCACCGCACGCCCCATGCCGATCATCACCGCCGAGAAAATGCCCGGGCTGGCGGTCAACAGAACCACGTTCCAGAGGGTTTGCCAGTTGGTGGCACCGAGCGCCAGCGAGCCCGACGTCAGATGCTTGGGCACGCTGAACACCGCGTCCTCGGCAATCGAGAAAATGGTGGGGATCACCGCAAATCCCATGGCGACGCCGACCACCAGCGAGTTGCGCTGCTCGTAGCTCCAGCCCCATTTGTTGGACAGATAGTGCGGCATGTCGCCATCGAACAGGGCGGCTTCGATCGGGTGGCCCAATTGCAGGGCAACGCCCATCACCAGCAGGATCACAGGGATCAGCAGCGCGGCTTCCCAGCCTGCGCCGACGCCCTGAGTCAGCCTGACCGGCAGTTTGTGCCACACATACGCAGTAATGACGAAACTGAACGGCAGCAGGAAAATCGCCAGCAGGGTGCCAGCCAGGTTGTTATCGATATAGGGCGCCAGCCACAGGCCGGCGAGAAAACCCAGAATCACGGTCGGCAACGCTTCCATGATTTCGATCGACGGCTTCACCACGCCGCGCATTTTCGGCGACATGAAATAAGCAGCGAAGATGGCGCCCAGCACCGCCAGCGGGATCGCCACCAACATGGCGTAAAACGCTGCTTTCAGGGTGCCGAAGGTAAGCGGCGCGAGACTGAACTTGGGCTCGAAATCGGAGGTTGCCGCAGAGGACTGCCAGTTGTATTCGGGTTCCTGGTAGCTCTCGTACCAGACCTTCTGCCACAACGAATAGAAAGACACCTCGGGATAATCGTTTTCGACCTTCGCCGTCATCACGCTGCCATCATTGCCTTCCAGCAGAATGGCATTGCCGCGCGGCGAGATGGCGGCGACGGTTATCGGCCCCTTGCCGGTTGCACGATCGAGCAGCAGGCGCTTGGAGGTTGCGTAATACAGCCCGATGTCGCCCTTGTTGTCCCCGGCGAGGAAACCCTTGCGGAAATATTCCGGGGCAATGGTCGTAATGCTGCCCTGCATGGGCTTGAACGAGCGGATGTGGGTCAGGTGGTTGTTGTTGTTTTCATCGCGCACCTGGAACCACTGGGCCAGATTGCCATTGTTAGTCCCCACGATCAGCGAGAAGCCGCCGCTGAGAATGGTTGCCGCAGTGACGGTCTCGCCCCCGGGAACCAGTTCAACCGTCTGGACCAGACGCGGACTGGACTTGTTCATGACGTCGTAGTGGGTGACGAAACGTTCGCCATGCAGGACGTAGAGATCGCGCTGCTTGACGTCGAGCAGCAATTGCCGGATGTCCCCATTCGGCACGGGCGGCAGTTCGACGCCTTCTCGCTTGGTGCTTACCTCGCCTGTCAGCATGTTGCTGGTACTCGCATAGCTGACCAGCAGCAGACGCCCGTCATCGGTCAGTGCCGCGGCCGTCGTCTCGTCGTCGGTATGCTGGATGGACAGGCGCTTCAACGCATGCCCCTCGGGGTCCACCAGCAAGGGGGCGGTCCCGAGCGGATAGTTGATGCCCGGCTTGATGGTGCGTATGTCCTTGTCCGGATTGTTTGGGTCCCGTGCAAAGCTGACGTCGAACTTTTGCTCTAACAGCAGCATCCGACCATCGGACAGGCCATAGCCGACCGTCTTCTGGCTCAGGTCGCCAGCAGCGAAGCTGACCGGCTCGACGCCTTCCGGCAGCGCGATTTTCTCCTCCGCGATGGGTTTTCCGTCGCGCATGTCGAAGAACGCCACGACGCCGCGCTTCGACATGCTGACACCGATTTCCGCCTGCTCTTCCGTGCCCAGATAGACGGTGTCTTGCCGCGCGCTTTTCGTCAGAGGAAGACTGTTCAGGTCTTCCATCTTCACCGGCATGAAGATGGGGGCGACAACGCTGGCAAGATAGAAGAAGATGAGACTGATCGCGATGATCACGCTCAGACCGCCAAAGGTCATGAAGTGCTTGAACAGCCGGTCTTTGGCCATGCGCTTGCCCGTATAGCCACCGACCTTGCTGATGTTGGATTCAATCTTTTCCATGATTCACCGCGTGTTTTGATTTGTATTGGCTGCCGTCAAAAGCAGCGCAGGAAGGGGCAGGCAAGCTTCTCCCTCCCTTCGATGCCTCAGACCTGCTAGTTGCCGATCTTGTGCAGCGCCTTGAACTGCTCGATCATCTTGACCGGGCGGCCCTGCTTGACCGTATCCTTGTTGAGTCCATAGACCACGGTTTCACCCTTGGGGCCAGTACCGATCTCGGCGAAGGTGTAGGTCATTTCCTTGTGCGCAAGGTAGTCCTTGAAATCCGTCCAGCTGCCGAACACGTAGAAACGGCCGTCGCGGACGATTTCCCCGTAGAACGGGCCGCTCGGCTCGTACTTGCCGTCGTAGAACAGTTCGGCCTTGGCCGGCTTGGTTAAATCGTCGGCTTCCTTCTTCTCGATGCCGAACACGATGGTCTCGCCTTCCGGTCCCATGCCGACGCGGGTGCGCGTATAACTCACTTCATCGTGCGCCAGGAAATCGAGATAGTTCCTGGTGTCGGCGATCGGATAGATGCGACCGTTCTCGTGGTACACGACGAAGTAAGTGTCGGCGGCGGCAGCGGCCGGTTGCGCAGGGGCTGCCGGTTGCGCAGGCTCGGCTGCCTTGGCGGCGGGAGCCGGCGCGGACGCGACCGCAGCAGCGGGTTTGCTTTCGGATTTGGCGGGTGCCTGGCTGGCGCAGCCGCCCAGCATGCCGAGCGCCAGCAGGGACGCGGCGGCACAGGACAGGTTTTGCTTGTTTGCGAGCATGATTGGGGTCTCCATATGTCAGACGGGCCGGGCACGCCCGGTTGCGTACCCGGCCCGGATGGGGGCAGGCTTAGTTAATGCCCAGATCCTTCAACGCCTTGGCAGCCATGGTGGCGGGCAGCGGCACGAAGCCGTCCTTGACCACGACTTCCTGGCCCTGCTTGGACAACACCAGCTTGACAAACTCACGCTCCAGCGGAGGCAGCGGCGTATTCGGGCGCTTGTTCACGTAGACATACAGCACGCGAGCCAGCGGGTAGGTGCCGTCGATGGCATGGGTACCGTCAGCCTCGACAAAGGGCTCGCCAACCTTGTGAGACAACGGGATCGCACGCACGCCGGAGGTCTTGTAGCCGATGCCCGAGTAACCGATGGCACCCAGCTGGCCGGTCACACTCTGCACCACCGAAGCGGAACCCGGCTGTTCGGCCACGTCGCGCTTCAGGTCGCCTTTGCACAGCGCTTTTTCCTTGAAATAGCCGTAGGTGCCGGACACCGAATTACGGCCATACAGCGCGATCTTGCGGGTTGCCCACTCACCGGTCATGCCAACCTGGCCCCAGGTGGTGATGTCATTGGGGTAACCGCACTTGCGGGTAGCCGAGAAAATCGCGTCCACTTCTTGCACCGACAAGCCCTTGATCGGGTTGTCCTTGTTGACGTACACGGCCAGGGCATCGATGGCGACCGGCACGGCGGTCGGCTTGTAGCCGTGCTTCTTCTCGAACGCCTCGATTTCCTTGGCGTTCATCACGCGGCTCATCGGGCCGAAGTTGGCGGCGCCTTCGATCAGCGCGGGCGGCGCGGTCGAGGAACCGGCACCCTGGATCTGGATGTTGACGTTGGGGTAGTTGCGCTTGTAGGTTTCGGCCCACAGCGTCATCAGGTTGTTCAGCGTGTCGGAACCGACGCTGGTGAAGTTACCGGATACGCCGCTGGCCTTCTGGTAAGTCGGCAGGGCCGGGTCGACCTTGACGGCCTGGGCCACGGCGGCCTGGCTGACCAGCGTACAGGCCAGCAAGCCGAGTGCGGCAACGAGTTTGTTCTTAACCATTCGATTGATCTCCATTAGTAATGAGGGTCTGGACTTTTCCAGATTCAAGACGGCTAGAACGATGGACTTTTGTCGTTCAGCGACACCAAGATAGGGATCCAATATTGCAATTTTATGACAGTTTCGTTTTTGGAACGGAGCGCAGGCCGTGTGCGCGGCACCCGCCACGACGCCCGCGAACAGCCCCGGAATCGGCGCGCGGCGCCACCGGGTTTAGGTCACGATAGGCGCGAACAGGTAAAATACCTGCCTTTGTTTTCGGCCTTCAGCCGCCATGCAGCTACTCGCCCTTGGGGTCAATCATCACACTGCGCCGCTCGCGATTCGCGAGCAGGTTGCGTTTGGCCCCGAGAAACTGGAGCTGGCGCTGCATGAACTGACGCAAAGCCAGCGTGCGTCGGAAGCCGCGATTCTCTCGACCTGCAACCGCACGGAACTCTATTGCAATGCCGCGTCGGCCGACGCCGTGACGCAGTGGCTGGCCGATTTTCACCAGATCGAGCGGCGCGAGCTGGCGCCCTATCTGTACGCCCTGCCGCGTGAACAGGCTGCGCAGCACGCCTTCCGCGTAGCCGCTGGCCTCGATTCCATGGTGCTGGGCGAAACCCAGATCCTGGGACAGATGAAACAGGCCGTGGCCACTGCCGAAGAAGCCGGCACGCTCGGCCTGCTTTTGCACAAACTGTTCCAGCGCACCTTCTCGGTGGCCAAGGAGGTGCGCACCAGCACCGAGATCGGCGCCAATTCAGTATCGATGGCGGCGGCGGCGGTGCGGCTCGCGGAACGCATCTTTCCCAGCATCCGGGAACAATCCTGTCTGTTCATCGGCGCCGGCGAGATGATCGAACTGTGCATCACGCATTTTGCCGCGCAACACCCACGCCGCATGACCGTGGCCAACCGCACCGCCGAGCGCGCCCGCCCGCTGGCCGAACGCTTTGGCGCGGGGGTGATTCCGCTCACGGCGCTACCGGAAGAAATCGCCTCGCACGATATCGTCGTCACCTCCACCGCCAGCCCGTTGCCTATCCTGGGCAAGGGCATGCTGGAGCGCGCGATCAAGCAGCGCCGTCACCGTCCGATCTTCATCGTCGATCTGGCCGTGCCGCGCGACGTGGAAGCCGAAGTCGCCGACATGAACGACGTGTTTCTCTACAGCGTGGACGATCTCGGCCAAGTGGTACAGGAAGGCATGGACAACCGCATGGCGCAGGTTGCGCAGGCGGAAGCCATCATCGAAACCAGCGTCGAACAGTTCGTGCACTGGATGGAAGGCCGCGAACTGGTGCCGGTGATCCGCGCCCTGCGCGATACCGCCGAACGACATCGCCGCCACGAGATCGACAAGGCGCACAAGGCTCTCGCGCGCGGCGACGATCCACAGGCGGTGCTCGACGCCCTGTCGCAGACGCTCACCAACAAGCTGCTGCATGCCCCCACCCACGCGCTCAACCACGCCACACGCGGCGAGCGCGACCAGTTTGTCCGCCTGATCAGCCAGCTTTACGGCCTGCCCCGGGATAATTGAGCACGTGTCCGGCATGAAACCCTCGCTGGCGGACAAGCTCGCGCGCGCCGACGAGCGCCTGATCGAACTCGACGCCCTGCTCGCCCAGCCCGAGATTGCCGGCGACATGGACAGCTTCCGCAAGCTGTCGCGCGAGCGCGCCGAGCTCGACCCGGTGGTGGCGCTCTACCGCCAGTACCGGCAACTCGAAGCCGACCAGAAAACCGCGCAGGAACTGCTCGCCGATCCGGACATGCGGGAACTGGCCGAGGCCGAACTTGCCGACGGCGAAACCCGCATGGCCCGGCTGCAAATCGACCTGCAGACCGCCCTGCTGCCAAAAGACCCGAACGACGAGCGCAATATTTTTCTGGAAATTCGCGCTGGCACGGGGGGCGACGAATCGGCGCTCTTTGCCGGCAACCTGCTGCGCATGTACACCCGTTACGCAGAGCGACAGGGCTGGAAGGTCGAGCTCGTATCAGAAAACCCCGGCGAAGTGGGCGGCTACAAGGAAGTAATTGCACGAATCGTCGGCCAGGGCGCGTATTCGCGGCTCAAGTTCGAATCGGGCGGACACCGCGTGCAGCGCGTGCCGGAAACCGAATCGCAGGGCCGCATCCATACCTCGGCCTGCACCGTGGCCGTCATGCCCGAAGCCGACGAAGTCGGCGAGATTGACATCAACCCGGTCGATCTGCGCATCGACACCTTCCGCGCCTCCGGCGCCGGCGGCCAGCACATCAACAAGACCGATTCCGCCGTACGCATCACCCATCTGCCCACCGGGCTGGTAGTCGAGTGCCAGGACGACCGTTCCCAGCACCGCAACCGCGCGCAGGCCATGAGCGTTCTTGCCGCCCGCCTGAAAGACCGCGAAATCCAGGCCCAGCAAGCGCAGGAAGCCAGCACCCGCAAGAGCCTCGTCGGCAGCGGCGACCGCTCCGACCGGATTCGCACCTACAACTTCCCGCAGGGGCGCGTCACCGACCACCGCATCAACCTCACGCTCTACAAGATCGACGCCATGATGGACGGCGACCTCACCGAGCTGCTTGATGCACTGGCGGCCGAGCACCAGGCCGAACTGCTGGCCAGGCTCTCGGGTGAATAGGCAGGATTTTGAGATCACGGCTCAGGGCGCCGGGATGCCGCCAACGGTAGCCGCCAGCGTGGCCGTCGCCAGCCGCCGGATTGCCGCCGCGATCGGCCTCGACGGGCGCGAAGCGCGGCTGGAAGCGCGCGTGCTCGCCAGCTTCGCGTGGGGCGTGACACCTGCCTGGCTGATCGCGCATGACACGGATGCGCTGACTGCCGAGCAGGCGTCGACGTTCGACGCCCTGCTCGCGCGCCGGCTGGCCGGCGAGCCCATCGCTTACGTCACTGGCGTGCGTGAATTTTTTGGCCGTCCGTTCATGGTCACGCCTGACGTACTGATTCCCCGTCCCGACACCGAACTGCTGGTGGAGCGGGCTCTCGCCTGCCTGCCCCCCGACCGGCCTGCCGACGTGCTCGACCTGGGCACCGGCAGCGGCTGTGTCGCCATCACCCTCGCCCTGCAACGTCCTGAAGCCAGCGTGGTCGCAGTGGATCGCTCGCCCGCCGCGCTCGCCATCGCCGCCCGCAACGCCGCGGCGCTGGGCGCCCGCGTCGAATTTCTCGAAAGCGACTGGCTGGCGGCGCTGGCCGGACGCCGGTTCGACATCATTGTCAGCAATCCGCCTTACGTCGCGGCCACCGACCCGCACCTCGCGCGCGGCGACGTCCGTTTCGAACCCGTGTCTGCCCTGGCTGCCGGCAGTGACGGCCTGGCCGACCTGCGCCGGCTGGTCGCGGCCGCGCCGGACCACCTGCGCCCCGGCGGCCGCGTGCTGCTGGAACATGGCTGCGATCAGGCGTCGGCCGTGCGCGCCCTGCTCGAAACCCGCGGCTTTCGTCAAGTCGCCCATTGGGACGACCTAGCCGGCTTCGCTCGTGTCACCGGGGGCATACTGTCGGAATAATTTACACTTACTGGCATCTCTTGCCTTTGCATCTGGCGCAACCCGCGTCCGCCGGGGGTTTCGCACACTGCCGATAAAGATGGCGTGAATCTTGCTAAGCTTAATCTTGCTAATATCCTGCACAATGACCTAACGCTGATCGAGGCTCCCCATGTCCGACCTTACCCCCGAAAACCAGGAAACTCCCGACCAGGCCCCCGTCTCGTCCGCAGTCGACGCTTCCCGTCGCAAGCTCGCCGGCACGGCTTTGGGCGTCGCGGCGGTATTCACCCTCTCCAGCCGCCCCGTATGGGCCAACCAATGCACGATCTCCGGCATGATGTCCGGCAACCTGTCGGCGCCCCGCGGTCCCGCCTGCGCTGGCTGCACACCGGGCTACTGGCGGCAGGATCACCACCTGGATTCCTGGAGACAGACGGGTTTCAACCCCACGGACAAATTCAACACGGTGTTCGGGGTGACGCAGTACGTGAAGAGCGATGGAACACCCTATACCCTGCTCGAGGTCATGCGCCTGCTCAACGGCAGCGGCGATCCCATCTCCACCAACCTGGGCTTTCATGCCGTCGCCGCCCTGCTCAATGCCGCGCACCCCAGCGTGAACTACGGCTACACGTCGGGCGAAATCGTCGACCTGTTCCAGAAAAACTACCTGAAAAACGGCGCCGCCCTGAAAGATTCACTCGACAACTTGAACAACCGCGGCTGCCCCCTGAATTGACGCCATGCCTGACGCGCCTGCCCGCCTCCTCAAATGCTGGGGCGACGAAGCGGTCGTGTACGACAGCGGCTCGGGCGATACGCATTACCTCAAGCCGCTGACACTGGCGCTGTATCAGACCTGTCGCGAGCTCCCCGGCCATACCGCCGATGAAATTTGCGCAGCGCTTGCCGAACGGCTCGGCGTGAGCGATACCCCGCAGTTCCGCGAACTGACTGAAGACGTATTGCACCATCTGCGGCAGGTGGGTCTGCTGGAAACGACATGAAGCTTCTACAGCTCTCGCCGGGCGATCTGCGCCGGCAGCTGGCCGGCCCTGGCGTCTGGCTCCGGACCGGGCCCTTTTCGATGCGGCTGCAGTCCCGGATACCGGCAATCGCCGCCGGGCTGGCCGATCTGTACGGGCAATTCGAAGTGCGCAGCCCGCGCGAGGCTTTTGCGGATTTTCATGTATCGGTCAACTCGCCCAGCGGGCTCAGGCGCTGGGTCAAGCCCCAGGCCCAGTTCTCTTTTGACGGCCAGCAGCCCTTCAAGCCGCTACCCCGTGATCAGGCTTTTCCCATGCTGGAATGGGGCCTCAACTGGTGCGTATCGACGCAAGCCCACCAGTACCTCATCATCCATGCGGCTGTCATCGAGAAAAACGGCCGCGCCGCCATCCTGCCCGCGCCGCCCGGATCCGGCAAAAGCACGCTGGCTGCCGCGCTTGTCTTGTCCGGCTGGCGCCTGCTGTCGGACGAACTGACGCTCATCGACCGCAAGACCGGCAACATCCAGCCGCTTCCCCGCCCTGTGAGCCTGAAAAACCAGTCGATCGAGGTCATCAGGCAATTCGACCCCCAGGTTTTCATCAATCGCGCCTCGCACGATACGGTCAAGGGCACGGTCGCGCACATGCGTCCGCCTCGCGACAGCGTGCTCCGCCAGCACGAACCCGCCCGGCCGGGCTGGGTGATCTTCCCCAAGTGGTAAGCCCGCGCCAGCACCCGCCTGAGCCCGCGCTCCCAGGCACAGACCTTCATCTTTCTGGCGCAGAACGCCTTCAACTACAGCCATCTCGGAGCGGATGGCTTCCGCGTGGCAGCCAATCTCATTGACCAGGTTGAATGTTACGACTTCCGCTACAGTTCACTGCCGGAAGCAATTGCTGCATTCGACGCGCTCGCCAGCGCCCCCCCACAAGATTGACGACCGTGCATCACGATCTGCTCGTTCGAACCTTGCGCGCGCCTGAGTCGCTCGGCCGGCTGTCCATGGAGGGCTGGGATATATTGGTGAGGCAGGCGCGCGCGGCAGGTTTGCTGGCGCGGCTGTCGCACCGCCTGAAATCCCTGGGGTTGAGCGAGTCGATTCCCGCCCCCGCGCGCTGGCATTTCGAAGCGGCGGACACATTGTCCGGCAAGCAGCGCAAGGCCGTGCACTGGGAACTCCTGACCATCCAGTCTGCGCTGGCCGATTTGCCCGTACCCACTGTCGTATTGAAAGGCGCGGCCTATGTGGCGGCAGACCTCCCTGCGGCCGAAGGGCGCCTGTTCAACGATATCGATCTGCTGGTTCCAAAAGCCTATCTGGCCGATGCCGAATCCATGCTGATGCTCGCGGGCTGGCATCCTGTTCCGCTATCGGCCTACGATCGTCGCTACTACCGCCGCTGGATGCATGAGATTCCGCCTTTGCAGCACGCCACGCGCGAAACGGTGATCGACCTTCACCATGCCATCCTCCCGGACACCGCGCGCTACCATCCCGATCCCGCAAAACTGCTGGCCCGGGCGACTGTTCTGCCCGAATGGCCGGGGCTGGCAGTGCTGTGCCCCGAGGACCGTATCCTCCATTCCGCCACGCATCTGTTCCATGACGGCGAATTGCCGCACGGACTGCGCGACCTGACCGATCTTGATCTCCTGCTGCGCGCGGCAAGCGACGATAGCGGATTCTGGCACCGCCTCACCTCGCGTGCCGTAGAACTGGAACTGGCACGCTCGCTGTTTTATGCCCTGCGCTACGTGACCCATTTCTTCGACACCCCCGTGCCTGACAGCGTGCTGGACGCGCTACAGCCTGCGGCCCCGGGAGCCAGCACATTGCGCGTGATGGATGCCGTGTTCAAGCGCGCCCTGATGCCGGGCCATGCGAGCTGCAACGACGCGTTCACGCCCGCGGCCCGGGTAGCTGCCTACGTACGGGCGCACTGGCTCAGGATGCCCGCACACTTGCTGATCCCGCATCTGTTCCACAAGGCTTTCGTCAGCCCCTACCTCGAATCGCGCGAACCCAGGGCCGCTTGACGCCGGGAAGTCCGGGCGTATAATTTCCGACCATTTCACTCAAGTATTTCAGGAGCCGCCATGACCCCGCTCGACCGCATCCGTGATCAAGTCACCAACAACACCATCGTGCTGTACATGAAAGGCACGCCGCAGTTTCCGCAGTGCGGTTTTTCCGCCCGCGCGGCCCAGGTGCTGCAAGCCTGTGGCGTAAAGGATTTTCTGGCGGTGAACGTGCTGATGGATCCGGAAATCTTCGAGAACTTGAAGTACTACGCCAACTGGCCAACCTTTCCGCAGCTTTACGTAAAAGGCGAACTGATCGGCGGGTCCGACATCATGATCGAGATGTACCAGAAGGGGGAAATCCAGAAACTTCTGCAAGAGGCGCAAGCCGCCTGAACGGAGCACTCCCGCAAAAAAGCCGACGGATCGCGTCGGCTTTTTCACGTCTGCGCCCCCCTCAGGTCTTCGCTTCGTCGGATTCGGCAGCGTCCATGCCCAGTTCGTGAATCTTGCGCGTCAGGGTGTTGCGCCCCCAGCCCAGCAGATGGGCCGCTTCGATGCGGCGCCCGCCGGTATGTCGCAGCGCAACCTCGATCAGCGTCTTTTCATATGCCTGCGTCAGGTCGTCCAGAATCGACGCTTCGCCGCGCGCCAAGCGCGCACCCGCTTCGGCAGCCAGCCCTGCCAGCCAGTCTCCTCCGTTGTTTTCCGCATTCCCTTGCATCAGGTCGCCCGGCAGGTCGCCAACTTCGACCACCTGCCCTGGTGCCATCACGGTAAGGTAGTGGCTGACGTTTTCGAGTTGGCGCACGTTGCCGCTCCACGGCAACCCCACCAGGGTTTTCATCGCGGCCTCGGATACGCCCTTGGCCTCCATTCCCAGTTCGCGCGCACTTTTCTGCATGAAATGCCGCACCAGCAGCGGGATGTCTTCGCGCCGTTCGCGCAGGGCGGGCAGGCGCAGGCGAATGACGTTGAGCCGGTGGAACAGGTCTTCGCGGAACAGGCCTTCGCGCACGCGCACTTCCAGATCCTGGTGGGTCGCCGCGATCACCCGCACGTTGACCTTGATCGGAGTGTGGCCGCCGACACGATAGAACTGGCCGTCGGCAAGCACGCGCAAAAGGCGCGTCTGCAACTCGGCCGGCATGTCGCCGATTTCGTCGAGGAACAAGGTGCCGCCGTCCGACTGCTCGAAGCGTCCGCGCCGCTGCGCCGCAGCCCCTGTAAAGGCGCCGCGTTCATGGCCGAAAAGTTCGGATTCGAGCAGGTCGCGCGGAATGGCGGCTGTATTGAGCGCAATGAACGGCCCGGCAGCGCGCGGACTATGGCGGTGCAGGGCGCGCGCGACCAGTTCCTTGCCGCTGCCGGATTCGCCGGTGATGAGTACGGTGGCGTGTGATTGCGCGAGCCGGCCGATGGCGCGAAAAACCTCTTGCATGGCCGGTGCCTGGCCGAGGATTTCCGGTACCGGGGCATCGCTCACGGCCGGCACATCGCGGCTTGCATTCTCGGCCAGCGCGCGACGCACGAGCTCCAGCGCCTGATCGACGTCGAACGGTTTGGGCAGATACTCGAATGCGCCGCCCTGGAACGCCGCCACCGCGCTGTCCAGATCGGAATAAGCCGTCATGATGATGACCGGCACTTTAGGCAGGCGCTCTTTCAGCGACTGCAGAAGTTCCAGGCCCGAAACGCCGGGCATGCGGATGTCCGACAGCACGGCGCTAGGCGTGCTGCGCTCCAATTCGCGCAGGGCATCGCTCGCGGCGCTGAAGGTCATGCACGGGATATCCTCGCGCAACAGCGCCTTTTCGAGTACCCAGCGGATGGAACGGTCGTCGTCGATGATCCAGACTACAGTCGGTTTGGGCATGATTAATTCGGCAGCGGAAGGAAAAGGGAAAACACAGTACGGCCCGGCCGGCTCTCGCAATCGATCGTGCCATGGTTCTGGGCCACCAGTGTCTGCGCTACGGCCAGCCCCAGGCCGCTGCCGCCCTCGCGGCCCGACACCAGCGGATAAAAAATCTGCTCACGGATGTCGTCGGGAACGCCGGGCCCGTCATCGATGATCTCGACCCGCATCCCCAGTTTGTGCCGCCGACTCTCCAGCGTGATCTGGCGTGCGACCCGCGTGCGGAAAACGATACAGCCCTGGCCGCGCATGGCCTGAACGGCATTGCGCGCAATGTTGAGTGTCGCCTGGATCAGCTGCTCGGCATCCGCGCGTATCTCCGGCAGGCTGATATCGTAGTCGCGCCGCAACGTCACGCTGGGGGTTTCGGCCAGAACCAGGCTGCGCACGCGTTCCAGAACCTCGTGAATGTTCACCGCACCAAAACGGGGCATCCGATGCGGCGTCAGCAGGCGCTCCATCAGCGATTGCAGCCGGTCAGATTCCTTGATGATGACCTGGGTGTATTCGCGCAGACTCTCGCGCGGCAGTTCGTGTTCCAGGAGTTGGGCCGCGCCGCGAATCCCGCCCAGGGGGTTTTTGATTTCGTGCGCCAGGTTGCGCAGCAACTCGCGGTTTGCTTCCTGCTGAAGACGGGCCTGTTCCAGGCGGGCGATGCGCAGGTGCGGATCGACCGCGCGCATTTCCACGAGGATGCCGTGGAGCGGACGATCCAGTGGTGAAATGTTGCAGCCGACGCGCATCGGCGGGTGGCCATTCACCGCCACATCCAGCTCGTATTCGATGATGGTTTCCTGCTCGTTGCGGGCCGCCTGGATCGCCTCCAGAAACTCGGGGCTGCGCGCAAAAGCGTGGGCGGCCGCATCGCCTAGCAGCACCGCGCCCGATACGCCCAGAAGCGTTTCCAGGGCGGGATTCACAAAGCGGACAATGTCTTCGGCGTCCAGAACCAGCGTGGCCGTGGAAAGACTGTCAAGACCGGAAAATTCGCTATCAGGAAAAGGCATGGCACTCATGCACCCCGATGAAGCACTGATTGTGCCAGAGCAGTCAAGCGGGCGGGCAAGCCTCTCTTCCGGGCTGAAGCCGGTTATCGCCAACGCCTACAACAACGCTTACTTCAGATTGGCGAGTTCGCGCTGGATGGAAGCAACGTTCTGCTCGTGCTGCTGCACGGCCTCACGGAGTTTCCTGACGCGGTTGAGATAGGTTGCATCGCCGGCCTGCTCTCCCGGTTGCAGGCGTTCGCCGAGCGCAAGCTGGCGACGGGCTTCGGCAATGTTCTTGCGTTCGGCGTCTATTTCATCCTGCAAGACCTGGCGGCGGATATCGTCGCGGCGCTTCTGGGTCGCCCCATCGATACGCGGAAAATCCGCCGGACTGGGCTGGTAGGCCGCGCGCTTGCCCGGCCGTCCCGCCCCCCCAGCAGGCACGGGCGCGCCAGGCAGATCGATGCGCTTGGCCCCCTTGCGGTACACATCCGTGAAAGTCACCTGGCCGTTTTCATCGACGTACTTGTAGATTTCCGCATGCGCGGGCACAGCGAGCAACAGGCAAAGCAGCAGGGGCAGACGGTTGGCAGGCATGGTGTCGAGTTTAGCGTACCCGCTTCATAACGGCCAAAACCGGCCGATCTTGATCCCCTTCCGCCAGAACCGGCCGCACCAAGAAAAAGGGCGGCCCGAAGCCGCCCTTTCGGTATCGCCCGGAATTACAGCGAGTAGTACATCGCGAATTCGACCGGGTGCGTGGTCATGCGGAACTTGGTCACCTCCTGCATCTTGAGTTCGATGTAGGCGTCGATCATGTCGTTGGTGAACACGCCGCCACGGGTCAGGAACTCGCGGTCGCGGTCGAGCTCTTCCAGCGCCATTTCCAGGCTGTGACAGACCTTCGGGATCTTCGCGTCCTCTTCCGGAGGCAGATCGTACAGGTCCTTGTCGGCGGGGTCGCCGGGGTGGATCTTGTTCTGGATGCCATCGAGGCCCGCCATCATCAGGGCAGCAAAGCACAGGTAGGGGTTGGCCATGGGATCGGGGAAGCGCGTTTCGATGCGGCGCGCCTTGGTCGACGCGGCGATGGGGATGCGGATCGACGCCGAACGGTTGCGCGCCGAGTAGGCGAGCATGACCGGCGCCTCGAAACCCGGCACCAGACGCTTGTACGAGTTGGTCGACGGGTTGGTGATCGCGTTCAGCGCCTTGGCGTGCTTGATGATGCCGCCGATGTAGTACAGGCA
>JAIWOL010000096.1 GCA_020216925.1 Thiobacillus sp.
CCCCCTGCTGTTCCGCACCCCGCCGGGCATCCAGATCATGGCCACCGGGCCGATCAACGCCCCCAAGGACGGCATCGCGCCACTGGCCGGGGGGTCGAGACGGACTGGCTGCCCTTCACCTTCACCATGAACTGGAAGTTCACCTGGACGGACCAGCCGGTCCGCTACGAGGGCCAAGCTGTCGCGGCCGTGGGCGCTCCCAACGGCTGGGGCTTCTCTCTGTTGGCCGGGATCGTGAGCCGCTACGGCGAGGCCTCCGGCATGTTTCAGGCACTGCCGATGATGCAGATTGACGCCCCGATCACCGGCGGCAATTCCGGCGGGCCGGTGTTCAACGCCAGAGGCGAGGCTGTTGGCATGGTCAGCTTCGGCAAGGGCGCATTCAATCAGGCCGTGCCCATCGACCGGGTGCTGGAGGCAGCGGATCGGATCAGGCGCTCTGCCGTTGCTTTACCAGCCAGGTGAATGACTCCACATCCATAAGCCAGGCCTGCTGTGCCGCCGTATAGGTTGGGTGCAGGCTTTTGGGCAGCACAAGCCGTACCCGTTCTGCCTTCATCTCGTCCGTCTGGTTCTCGCTGATGCTGGGTTCGAGCGTCAGGAGGTGCTTGTCAGGGATGCGGGCAGCTTCGTTGAGGATTTGCCGCCACCTGTCCTTGCAGGTCGATTTCGAGGCCAGCATTGTCAACCTTGCCTGTGGGAAGGCGGCATCGTGGTAGTGGCCGATGTCAGGAAAGATGAAATCCGGTTTCAGGTTGCCTTCGGTTACGCCGGTTCGCGTGTAGGTCACGCCGTGATCCGTGAATACCTGTTCGAGGTGGTTTTCCAGTGCCGAGCCAGCCCGTGACTTCCTGCGTTGCAGGGCGCTCTGCACCAGCCTGATGAAAGGTTCCGTGTCCTCAATGCCGGACTGCGTGAGGCTGCGCAGCTTTTCACCGAGCAGGTGCTTTTCGAGCGTCCGGAACAGGATTTCTTCCCGTTCCATCCATGCGACCAGTGCCGCGTCCGGGTCATCGCGGCTGGACAGATCGTGGATCGTGCTTCTGGCATAGGCCGAGAATTCGACCGTTTCCGGAAAGTTGCCGCCAAACCTTGCCAGCATGTCGTCCAGGTAGTTCGGGGCTTCCTCTTCCGGTTCGATGCCGATCTGTTCGAGAATGACCCTTGCGGCAAAGCCGATCCTGTCCTGTTCGGTTTCCAGTTCAGATTTGACGGAGAAACCGGGATGCACGAGATCGGAAAACCCGAACAGCCACATCAGCTGCCGTTCGATGGTCGTGTCCTTTTCCGCCACGATGGCAAGCAGATCGCCATCGGCCCGCCTTGCAATCACCAGCAGGTCACCTTCCGCCGCGCACTGCGAGACCAGATTGGTCGGGAAATACAGCCGGTATTCCCAGCGCATGACGCCACGCTCTTCCCTTGCTTTCTGGCGGGCGTCGTACCATGTCAGGAATCCGTCTTCGATGACAGGCTCGTCGTCCTGGTCGGACAGGTAGAGGAATTTCGCCGGAAAGCGCACCTTGCCGGACGGCTCCCCGAGGATCGAGCGCAGGGATTCCACGCCGTTGAACTCGTGCTGGTTCGAGCGGATGACATCGGCCTCGACGGCGCTCAGGCGCTTGATTGCAACGCCCTCGAAGTACTGCGACAGATAGCCCTGCTTCATTTCCTGATCCCGGTTTCCTTTTCGTCGCTGCGCAGCCATACGGCGAGGCGCTGCGCGACCTGTCCGACATCCGCGCCCACCCCCCGCAGGGCGCATTCCCAGACCACGGCAACACGCCAGCCTGCTGCCAGCAGCGTATCCCGTGCCCAGCGGTCACTGGCCCTGTTGCGGTCGATCTTGTCCTGCCAGAAACCTGGCCGCGTGGCGGGAAGCCTGTAAAGGTGGCAGTCATGCCCATGCCAGAAACAGCCATGCACAAAGATAACGGCGCGGTATCTGGGCAGCACGATATCAGGCTTGCCGGGCAGTTCCCGTGCGTGCAGGCGGAACCGGAAACCCTCACGGTGAAGCAGGCTCCGCACAAGGATTTCCGGTTTCGTGTTCCGCCCCCGGATGCCGGACATCATCCGGCTTCGGGTTGCGGCATCCACCACGTCCGCCACGGGTCAGGCAAATTCAAGTGACGGCTGGAGGACACCGGCCTGTTCCTGCGCGATCAATGCCTCGACGTGCGGAACCATGATGCGGGCCACCTCGCGCATGACCGGCATCACCACGCTGTTTCCGAACTGGCGGTAGGCCTGCGTGTCGCTTACGGGAATGCGGAACGTATCCGGGAAACCCATAAGCCGTGCGCATTCGCGCGGCGTCAGGCGGCGCGGACGCTTGCGGCTGCCCTGCGAAACGAGGATTTCCGAGCCGTCCTTGTAGTACCGGGCCGACAGGGTACGGGCTACCCCGTCAGGCGTGACCAGCCCGAAACCGAAGCCGTTTCCGGCGGCGCGGTGCTTCTCGGCATAGGCCTGGAGATAGGCCCACAACCTGGGCGTCAGGGTGTATCTGGGCTGGACGGTCTGCCGTCCGTGGTCGAAATACCGGTCACCGTCCCACGGCAGCACGGGTTCGGTGCCATCCGTCCGGTGCAGGATCGAGGAAAGGCGCGGCCCCTCGGATGGCAGTTGCAGATCGTTCCATGAAAAGCCGGTTTTTTCACGGAAACCAACGATGATGATCCGCTCGCGGTGCTGCGGAGTGAAGTGCTGCCCGTCGATGATCCGGTGATGCACGTCATAGCCCAGCTCGTCGCGCAGGGTTTGCAGGATCACGCGGAATGTGTTGCCCCGGTCGTGCGAAAGCAGGTTCTTGACGTTCTCCAGCAGGAATGCCTTGGGTCGCCTGGTGGCGATGATCCGCGCCACGTCGAAAAACAGCGTTCCCTGCGTGGTGCACTCGAAACCATGAGGACGGCCCAGGGAGTTTTTCTTGGATACGCCGGCAATGGAAAACGGCTGGCAGGGGAACCCAGCCAGAAGCACGTCGTGGTCTGGCACATCCGCCGCCGGGAACGGCACGATATCGCCAACAAAGGGGTGCCGGTCGCCGAAGTTCTCGACGTAGGTCTTTTTCGAGAAATCGTTCCACTCGCTGGTAAAGACGCACTCACCGCCATGGGCCTCGAAGCCCATACGGATGCCGCCAATTCCGGCGAACAGGTCGATGAACCTGAACCGCCCGCCGCCTGCCGGAGTATGCGCGGCTTTTTGCAGCAGATCGCGCAGCGCGGGTTCCAGCATGGCCGGACACGGGACTTCTCCCTTTTCCCAGCGCCTCACGGTCTTGGGCGTTTTGCCGATGTGTTCGGCTATCTCGCGCTGCGTGAACCTGTAGCGCGCCTGCCGCAGCAGTTCCAGCGGTTGTGCGTCGGTCATGTCCTGTCCTTACTATGGGAATTTAGTGGGACATTATGACCCATAACCGACCCTTAGGACCATGCTGCAGCCCAAAAAAAGCCCGGCGCCCGGGCGGCCAGGCCATTGCTCGATTGCACGCGCCGGAACCGGCGGCAGGCTGGTGGCGCGCACAGATCGAAGCGGTTGCATCCCTCCCCTTCAGGCAAACCCGTGACGGGTATGCCACCCGCCTGTGAATCTGCCTTGCGCGCATGGCCTCGCTATCCGAGTCATAATCTTTTTTTCCTTACACCCCGGCTCGATGAAATCCGATGCCCGTCACGCCAGCGCGTCCCTGATCCGCACCCTCGTGCGCGAGCATGCCAGCGCGATGCTTGTCATCGATGCGGCGTCGCAGACCATTCTCGACGCCAGCCCCAGGTTGGCGCGGTCATTGGGCCACACGCGGCGGGCGCTGATCCGCATGCGGTGTGCGGATTTTTTTGCCGCGCCCGACGTCCAGCGTCTGCTGGCCTGGCTGAACGCCCCGCAAGGCCAGCGCCGACTCGCCTTCAATGCCCGCTGCCACCGGGCTGACGGCAGTCTTGTCACGTTACATGGCAGCCTGGTGCGCGTCGCCGGCCTGCCGGCGCGCGCGCTCTGGCTGCTTGCCCCGCCCGCTGGCCAGGCGGGCGGGCGCCAGACCCCCGAGGAACTGCACACCGTCTTTGCCCATCTGCCGGGCATGGCCTACCAGGTCCTCCAGTCGGCAGACGGCACCGTCACCCTTCCCTACGTCAGCGCGCAGGCTGCACAGCTACTGGGTATCCAGGCCAGAACCCTGCGCGCCCGGCCCGAGCGCTTCGTCGACCTTATCCTCGATGCCGACAAGCCCGATTACCTTGCGCGGCTGGCCGAAGCCGGCGGCGTGCCCATGAGCTTCAACTGGGAAGGCCGCATCCGGGTCAAGGCGTGGAAGGACGTGAAATGGGTGAACCTGCGGGTGCGCCGACGCGATACTGCGGACGGCACGCTGTGGGACGGCATCATGCTGAACGTTACCCAGAGCCGCGAAGCCGAAGCCGAAATCCGCCGCCAGCGCGCGCAACTGGCTGCTCTGGCAGCGCACGTGGAATCCGCCAAAGAACAGGAGCGCCTGCATCTGGCGCGCGAGGTTCACGACGACCTCGGCGGCAATCTCACCGCCATCAAGATCGGACTGGCCGGCCTCCAGCGCCGCCTGCCGGCGGACGACGCCGAGCTGCGCAAACGCGCCGCTTATCTGATCGACATTCTCGACCAGACCTTCGAGGCCACCCGACGCATCGCTGCGAGCCTCCGGCCGCCGGTACTCGATTTCGGCATCGTTTCTGCCCTGGAATGGCAGATCGAGCGTTTCAGCCGCACCACCGGCATCAGCTGTACCTTCAAACCGCCGAGCGGCACAGTGAGCCTCGACGCCAACGCCGCCATCACCGTATTCCGCATCGTCCAGGAAGCCATGACCAATGTCGCCAAACACGCCCGGGCCAGCCGCGTCACCGTGGCGCTGGACATCGAGGATGCAGACCTCGTCGCCAGCGTCACCGACAACGGCCGGGGCCTGCCGGCCGAACGGCCGGGCACCGGCCATAGCGGTTTTGGCGTGTTGGGCATGAGCGAACGCGCGGCCGGACTCGGTGGCACCCTCAGCGTCGCCCCGGCCCCGCGTCGCGGCACCCGGGTCTGCCTGCGCGTTCCGCTCGACGCGGTACAAACCAAGGCATAATTTTCGCCATGCCCACCGCTCCCTACCGCATCCTCATCGTCGACGATCACGCCATCGTCCGCGAAGGCCTGAAACAGATCCTCGCCGACACCGACGACATCGTCGTCGGCGGCGAAGCCGAAAACTCCAGCAAAGCCTTGCAGCTTGCCCGGAAAGGCCCCTGGGACATGGTGCTCATGGACATATCCATGCCCGACCGCAGCGGCATCGAAACCCTGGAATTGATGAGAAAAGAGCATCCCGGCATCAAGGTGCTCATGCTCTCCATGCACCGGGAAACCCTCTACGCCGTCCGCGCGCTGAAATCGGGCGCAGCAGGCTATCTCAACAAACAGAGCGCGCCGGATCAGCTGGTCGACGCCATCCGGCTGGTGGCCTCTGGCCGCAAATACATCAGCCCCGAGCTCGCCCAGGAACTGGCCCGCACCGTCAGCGGCGAACGTCAGACCCTCCCGCACGAAACCCTCTCCAACCGCGAATACCAGACGCTCTGCCTCATCGCCTCCGGCCTGCCGGTTTCGGCCATCGCCGACCAGCTCAAGCTCTCGGTCAAGACCATCAGCATGTACCGCGCCCGCCTGTTACAGAAAATGCAGTTGAAGAACAATGCCGAGCTGACGCATTACGCGATCAGGCACGGGCTGGTGGACTAGCGGCAGACGGCAGGACTGGCGCGCAGAATAACCGCGCAGTCGTCCGCGCCTTGCGAACTCATGGGGCGCCGCCGCACAACGCCCCGGCGTCCTGCTCCCTGGTCGCCGAATTGCGGGAATTTCCCCCCCTTAATCCCGCCTTCGGCCCGGCCCGCCCGGCCCTACCATGCATAGCATCGAAATGGCCCCGCACGGGGCAGGATGCGCACCATGGCAGAACCCACCGCCAGTATCGACATCGCCAACCCTTCCGAAGTAGCGCGGGAAACCCTGCGCCGGCTGGCTTTGCGCCGCATTGCGCCGACCCCCGACAACTACCAGACGCTGTACGAGGAAATCGCCGGCCAGAGCAGGCCGGCATCTGCCCGCGCCGCGACAGGCAGCGCCGACAGCGTGCTTACCGGTCTCGTCATGGACCTCAACCTGCACCACCCCGAACTCTCGGCGCCAGTCGACGCGCTCGACCAGGCCATGCGGCGCAACGACTGGGGCAGCTGCCGCAAGCAATTGGGGCAGATCGTCCGTCAACTGAAACAGAATGCCGCGCCCGCGCAGGGCAGCGAAGCCGTGGCGCTGCTGCGGGAATTGCTGGCCAAGACCCTGGAATTCGGCGTCGTGGTGCAGCTTGCGCACACCCCGGCGCTGGCCGAAAAAGCGCAGAAACTGGCCGCCATGGTGCGCGAGGCCCACACCGCCCACGCCCTGCGCGACGCCGCGTCCGGCCTCAAAAGCCTGTGGATCGACATTGACCTCAACAGCTCGCAGGCGCAAGACCAGCAGGAAACCCTCAAGCGCATCCTGCTGCTGCTGGTGGAAAACATCGGTGAACTGCTCGACGACGACACCTGGCTGCGCGGCCAGCTCGACATGGTGCAGGACGTGATCGCCGGGCCGCTCAAGATCAAGAATCTGCAGGAAGCCGAGCGCCGCCTGAAAGACGTGATCTACAAGCAGAGCCTGGTGAAACACGGCCTGCGAGAAGCCACCGCCACCCTCAAGGCGGCGATGACAGCCTTCGTCAACCGCATGGGCGACGTGGTGGCCGTGTCCGATGATTACCACCAGAAACTGGTCAGCCACGTCGAACGCATCAGCCAGACCGAGGACGTGCTCGAACTCAACCGCATCCTGGAAACCCTGCTCGATGAAACCCGCGCCGTGCAGTCCGGCACCCGCGCCGTGCATCAGGAACTGGTCGCCGAACGCGATGCCGCGCTGGCTGCCGAAGACCGCATCCAGGCCCTGGAAAAACAGATTGCCGAAATGAGCGCCCTGGTGCGCGAAGACCCGCTGACGCACAGCCTCAACCGGCGCGGCATGGACGACGAATTTGCCCGCGAGATGGCGCGCGCCGAACGCTACAAAACGGCGTTCTCCGTGGCCGTGCTCGACATCGACAATTTCAAGAAGCTCAACGACGAGCGCGGCCACCAGGCGGGCGACGAGGCGCTGGTGCATCTGGTGCAGGTTGCCAGGGACGAACTGCGTATCACCGACCAGGTGGCCCGGCTGGGGGGCGAGGAATTTCTCATCATGATGCCGAACACCGGGCGTGACACCGCTGCCGCCATCATCACCCGCCTGCAGCGCGGCCTCACCAAGAAATACTTTCTCGACAAGAACGAACGCGTGCTCATCACCTTCAGCGCGGGCGTGGCCGAACGCCTGCCCGGCGAATCGCAGGACGCCCTGATCGGCCGCGCCGACGCCGCCATGTATGAAGCCAAGCGCAGCGGCAAAAACCGCGTCTGCGTGGCCCAAGACCGCGTGGAACCGGGCCCGGCGCAGCACTGAGCAAATTTTTGAACATGCCCCTTAACTTTCTCCGGCCCCCGACGATTCCTCCCACAACGGCGGTTCATGTAGCGACAGCAACCTGATCCACGTCAACGGCAACGCTCCCCCGTGGGGAACAAGAGCCGGAATCTTCGACCCACACATAGGAGAATCACCATGGCACAAGTCATCAACACCAACGTCGCCGCCCTGTTCGCCGGCGCAGCCCTCAACAAGTCGGCCATCGGCCTGCAAACCGCCCAGGAACGCCTGTCTTCCGGCCTGCGCATCAACAGCGCCAAGGATGACGCCACCGGGCTGGGCATCGCCACCAACTACGACAAACAGATTCGCGGCACCCGCATCGCCATCAACAACGCCAACGACGCCATCTCCAAAGCCCAGACCAACGACGGTTACGCCGCGCAGATCCACGAGAACCTGAAGCGCCTGTACGAAATCGCCGTGCAGCTCGGCGGCACCGCCAGCGGCGCCGAAGCCACTGCCCTGGTTGCTGAAAACGCCCGCATCGCCGGTCTAACCAGCGCCGCCACCGCCACCACCGTGGATGGCAACGGCAACACCGTTACCGGTGCCAGCCTCGCGATCGCCGCCCCCACGGGCGTCACGGTTGCGGCCATCACCACCGACATCAACACTGTCACGACAGCCCGCGCCAACTACGGCGCCGACATGGTGCGCTTCGGCTCTGCCGTCGCCACCATGCAGACCGAGGCGGTGAACCTGGCTCAGTCCTTCAGCCGCATCATGGATACCGACTACGCCGCGGAAACCGCATCGCAAGCCCGCAACAACATCCTGCAACAGGCCGGCACGGCAGTTCTGGCGCAAGCCAACCAGAACCCCAACACCGTCCTTACCCTGTTGCGTTGATGCCTGCAGCAGCAAGTTGAACGACGCCCCCGGGCTGCCAGGCAGCCCGGGGGTTCGGCACGAAGGAGAACGAGATGAACGTCCAACCGACTTCCCTCCCCGCTCATCAGGCCATACAGCCCGATACGCGCGCACATGGCGTTGCCCCCGTGCAGCCCAGCGCGCCCGTGGCCACACCCAGTTCCCCGGCCGTGGCGCAACCCGCCACGCCCGAAGCCGTACAGCAGGCCGTGAGCGTCATCAATCAGGCCATGCAGCAGGCCAATCGCGCGCTGGAGTTCAGCGTGGACAGCGATACCTCGCGCACCGTGGTCAAGCTGGTCGACACCAGCACAGGCGAACTGATCCGCCAGTTTCCGTCGGAAACCACCCTGGCCATTTCGCGCGACATCGAAGCGGCCCAGCAAGGTCTGCTGCTCAAGCAGCAGGCTTGAGGAGCGATCACCATGGCCAGCATCTCCTCGTCCACCACGACAGCATTCGACGTCACCAAGCTGGTATCGCAGCTGATGGCGGTAGAACGCCGGCCGATCGACACGCTCAACAACCGCATCAGCGACACCCAGGCCAAGATTTCCTCGTTCGGCACCCTGAGCAGCCTGGTATCCGCCTTCCAGTCTGCCGCACTGGGCCTCAGGACCGGCTTGCAGAAGCTGACGACCACGCCGTCCGATCCGCTGGCCTTCTCGGCCACCCCCAACGGCACCGGCGTACCCGGCAGGTACAGTGTCGAGGTGAGCCAGCTCGCGCAATCGCAAAGCCTCGTCGCTGCCGGGCAGGCCAGCAAGACCGCCGCCATCGGCGACGGCACCGCCACCACCCTCACCTTCGATTTCGGCACGATCAGCGGCGGCACGCTGGGCGGCGGCATCTACAGCGGCGCCACCTTTACCGCCAGCGGTACGGGCTCCGGCAGCGTGGTGATCGACAGCAGCAACAACACCCTGGAAGGCATCCGCGACGCGATCAACGCCGCCAATCTGGGCATCGGCGCCACCATCGTCAATGACGGCAGCGGCACGCCCTACCGCCTGGCCTTGTCCAGCGCCAATTCTGGCGTGAACAACAGCCTCAGAATCAGCGTCAGCGGCGGCGACGGCAGCATCGACAGCCTGCTGGGCTACGATCCCGCCGGCACCCAGAATCTGACGCAGACACGTTCCGCGCAGAATGCGCAGCTGACCGTCAACGGCATTCCCATCACCAGCGCGTCGAACACGCTCACCGAAGCCATCCAGGGTGCATCGCTCACCCTCAAGAACGTCACCAGCAGTCCGGCGAACCTTTCGGTCTCGCGCGATACCGCCGCCATCAACGCCGCAGTCACGGCGTTTGTCGACGCCTACAACGCACTCGCCAGCCAGATCAAATCGCGGTCGGCCTTCGCGGTCGGCGGCAACAGCGCCGGCGTACTTGCAGGCGACAGCGGCCTGCGCCAGATGCAGAGCCAGCTCAGCGACATCTTTACCAGCCCGGTCGTCACCGGCACGCTCAGCTCGCTCGCGCAGGTCGGCATCGCGTTCAAGAACGGCGGGCAGCTCCAGTTCGACAGCGCCACCTTCAACAACGCCCTCGCCGCCGACTTTGATGACGTGGTCAACCTGATTGCCTCGCCAACCGGTTTTGCCACCCGCCTGGAAGACTGGGCGCGCGGCACGCTGTCGGCGGGCGGCGTCATCGAATCGCGCACGCAAAGCCTGCGCGACTTCGTCAAGGACCGCAACGCCGAAGTCGACCGGCTGGAACAGCGCATGACGCTTTTGGAAAAGAAATACACCCAGGAATACACCAACCTGAACCTGCTGCTGTCGCGCATGAACACGACCAGCACCTTTCTCACCCAGCAATTGCTCGCGCAACCCAAATCCGAATAAAGGAAGACGACGTGACCAGCCCCGCCAGCCTTGCCGCGAACGCCTATGCCAAAGTCGGACTCGAATCCGACGTGATCGCCGCCAGCCCGCATCAGCTCATCGTGCTGCTGTATGAAGGCGCGGAGCTCGCCGTGCGCATGGCCCTGCGCCACATGCAGGAAGGCGACATGCTCAAGAAGGGCACGGCCATCTCCAAGGCCGGCAACATCATCCAGGAAGGTCTGCGCGCCGCGCTCGACACCACCAAGGGCGGCGACCTGGCCGCCCAGCTCGACGCCCTCTATCTCTACATGGACCAGCGCATCACCCTGGCCCATCTGCAGAACGACCCCGCGCCGCTGCACGAAGTACTGGGCCTGCTGCGCGAACTGCGCGAAGCCTGGCAGCAGATCGGGACAGCAGGCCGCCCCGCCACGCATCCTCTTCGTCAATCGATTGCCGCCTGACCCGGAGCGCCAATATGCCCACCCCCGCCATGACCAGCACTGAAATGCTCAGCACCTACCAAGCGCTCTCCGAACTCACCGGCAGCATGCTCATCGCTGCCAGCCAGGGCGAATGGGACGCGGTCGCCACCCTCGAAGCCCGATGCCGGGACCATATCGGCAGCCTGCAGCAAACCGGCAACGTGGCGCTCAGCGCCGGCGAGCAGCGCGCCAAGGTTGCAATCGTGCGCGCCATCCTGCAAAACGACGCCCGCATCCGCGCATTGGCCGAACCGCGTCTGCATGAGCTACAGGAACGCCTGAGTCAAACCCGCCAGGGCCAGCGCGGCATGAAGGCCTACCACGCGCATCGCCTTTGAATCATGCTCTCCCAGGCGCTGTCCCGCGTTGTCGCCGTCCAGCCCCTGCTCGACGCTGTCGAACGCGACCAGGCCGAACCCCGCTCCGCCTTCGCCCAGCTGCTGGTCGGGCAGCTTGTCACCGGCAAGGTGCTGGGCCACAACCGTGACCTGACCCTGGTGCGCATCGAAAACCACACCGTGGCGATGCGTCTGCCCCGCCAGGCGGCACAGGGCGAAACCCTCAAACTCAGCTTTGCCGGCCACATGCCGCAGCCGGTTTTCGTGCTCGAAGCGAGCGATGCCCAGAGCAGCAGCGTGCCGCAGCTTTCCCAGACCGCGCGCATGCTGTCCGAGATCATGCAGCGCGTACCGCAACGCGGTCTGCCCACCCTCACGCCGCCCGCCCCCCTGCTCGACACCCCTCCCGCCGCTCCCTCCGAACTTGCGGTCGCCCTGCGTGGCGCGCTGGTGCGCAGCGGCCTGTTCTATGAATCGCACCTGGCTGACTGGGCCGCCGGACGCGGCAGCCTCGAAGGCCTGCTGCGGGAACCGCAGAACCGTCTGTCGGGCGAAGCGGCCTCGCCGGCCGCAATCGAGGCCGGCGGCAAGTCCGTCCACCCGCTGCACACCCTGCTCACGCAGCAACTGCAGGTGCTGGAAACCCCGCAATTCATCTGGCGCGGCGAGCTCTGGCCCGGTCAGCCGCTGGCCTGGGAGCTGCAACGCGAACCCGCGCCACGCGACGGCTGCGCGGCCGATGACGCTGCGTCCGCCGGCGACACCTGGCGCTCGCATCTGCGCGTCACCCTGCCCACGCTCGGCGAGATCGACATCGAACTGCGACTCGACGCACAGCAGGCATTCGCCATCCGCGTCGTGCCGGTCAGCGCCGACAGCCTGCCCCGGCTGCGCGAGGATCAGCCGCAATTGCGTGCGCGGCTGGCCGCTGCCGGCATCAAGCTCGCCGCTCTGGATATCCGTCCCGATGAGCCCGCCTGATCCACAGCGGCAGGCCGCCGCCCTGGCCTATCGCGAGGGCGACGCCGCGCCGCGCCTGGTTGCCAAAGGACGCGGGCTGGTCGCCGACGCCATCATCGAAAAGGCGCGCGCATCCGGCGTGTATGTGCACGAATCGCGCGAACTGCTGGCACTGCTGATGCAGATCGATCTCGACAGCCATATTCCGCCGACGCTCTACGTCGCCGTGGCCGAACTGCTGGCGTGGCTGTACCACCTTGAGAATTCCGGAAAACTGCCGTTAGAAGCAGCGAAGTCTCCTTCCCCCTGAAACCATGCAGTCGCCCATGTTCGCCGACCCTGCCCTGCCCCATGATCGCGATACCCTCCTGTCACGCTTTGCGGTGCATGCGCGCTCGGAAATCCTCGTGCTGCTGCGCGCGATCATGCAGCGCAAGCTGCTGGTCAACCTCGACCTGCCAGGGAGTCGCCATATCGTCGTCACCTCGATCATTGCCATCGACGCCGGCGCCAACCGGCTGATCCTCGACGTGGCGCGCGGCGACGCGCTCAACCGCGAACTGCTGTCCTGCAAGAGTGCCGAATTCATCACCCATCTCGACGGCGTGTCGATTTCGTTTGCCACCGGCCCCGTCACGCTCGTCGACCACGACAAGCTGCCGGCGCTGGCGATCGCCGTGCCGGTTTCGCTCATCCGGCTGCAGCGGCGCGAACACTTCCGCGTCACACTGCCGATAGCCCGGCCGGTCAAGTGCGTCGTCCCCGCACAGAGCGAAGACGACCCCGAACCCATCCAGACGCATATCGCCGACATCGGCTGCGGCGGGGTGGCGCTGATGGACACAAGCGGCCGGCTGGGGGTGGACACAGGCCGCGTTCTCGACCGCTGCCGGCTCCTGCTGCCCGAACTCGACCCGCTCACCATCGCGCTGGAGATCCGCAACAGCGCCCAGATCCGCCGCCCCAACGGCGCCTTCCAGACGCGCCTCGGCTGCCGCTTCGTCGACCTGCCGAACGACACCGCCGCCCGCCTCCAGCGCTTCGTCATGAAGATCGAGCGCGACCGGCGCAACTCACTCTGACCGCCTTACCGGAGACCCATCATGATGCAAACCATGCAGCAGGAAATCGACGAACGCACCAACCTCACCAGCTCGAACAAGCTGGAGCTGCTGCTGTTCCGCCTGGGCAACGACCCCTTGCTCGGCCGCACCGAACTCTTCGGCATCAACGTCTTCAAGGTGCGTGAAATCATTCCCATGCCCACCGTCACCGCCGTCGCCGGCTCGCCGCAACACATGATGGGCGTGGTCGACCTGCGCGGACAGATCCTGCCGGTGATCGACCTCTCCGGTGTCTGCGGCTGCAAGCCCGCCAACGGCCACCAGATCCTGCTCATCACCGAATACGCCCGCACCACGCAGGCCTTTGCCGTCGAATCGGTGGAAGACATCGTGCGGCTGGAATGGCGTCAGGTGCTCTCGGCCGAAGGCCATGCCAGCAGCGGCATGGTCACCAGCATCGCGCGGCTGGATGGCGAAAACAGCGACCGTCTCGCCCAGGTGCTCGACGTGGAAACCATCCTGCGCCAGGTCATGCCCTCCAGCAGCGACGTGGAAGTCGACCCCGAACGCATCGGCCCCAAGGTGGAAATCAAGCCCGGCAGCATGATCCTTGCCGCCGACGATTCGCTCATCGCCCGCACCATGATCGAGGAAGGCCTTGCCGCCATGAGCCTGCCCTATCAAATGTGCAAAACCGGGCAGGAAGCCTGGGACCAGCTGCAGGCCATTGCGATCAAGGCGCAGGCCGAAGGCAAGACCGTCAACGACAAGGTCGCGCTGGTGCTCACCGATCTGGAAATGCCCGAAATGGACGGCTTCACCCTTACCCGCAACATCAAGCAGGATCCGCGCTTCTCGAAGATTCCGGTGGTGATCCATTCCTCGCTCACCGGCTCCGCCAACGAGGCGCATGTCCGCAAGGTCGGGGCGGATGCCTACGTCGCCAAGTTCGTGGCGGAAGACCTGGCCAACGCCCTGCGCCAGGCCCTGCGTACCCTGCACTGATCCTTTTTTCCTCAAGGTATCCGACATGACCACACCCCCCGCTTCCACTCAGTCCGGCTATTTCGAACACCATGGCCTGTGGTCTCCCGGCGTGCGCCTCTTCCGGGCCATCGACTTCAGGCTCAAGGCGCTCCTGATCAGCCTGGTGTTCATGATGCCGCTGGCGACGGCATTTCTGGACATTCCGGCGGGAATCCACGCCACGGTCACCGCCACCGCATTGACGATCGCAGCCTATCTGTTCATCTGTTTCTACAAGGTGATGGTGGGCGGTCTCGAGGAAACGAAGCAGCATCTCGATGCCATGGCAAACGGCGACCTCACGCGCATGCCGCGCCCCTGGGGCAGCGACGAAATCGCTTCGCTGATGCACAACGTCACGCAGATGCGCGCGTCGTACTGCCAGCTCGTCGCGCAGGTGCGCCACGAGAGCGACACCATCGTCCACGCCTCGCGCGAGATCACCGCCGATACGCGCGATCTCGCCTCGCGTACCGAGCAGACCATCAGCAACCTGCACGAGGCCACCCGCACCATGGCGCAGATCGACGCCAGCGTGAAAGCCACCACCGAAATGACGGCGCGCGCTGCCGCGCTGGCAACCGAAAACGCCGCCCTGGCCGCAACCGGCGGCCGCGTCATCACCGAAGTCGAAACCACCATGCGCAACATCGACGAAGCCTCGCGCAAGATCAGCGCCATCATCGGCGTCATTGACGGCATCGCCTTCCAGACCAACATTCTTGCGCTCAACGCCGCGGTGGAAGCGGCCCGCGCCGGCGAACAGGGGCGCGGCTTTGCCGTGGTGGCGGCAGAAGTCCGCGCGCTCGCCCAGCGCAGCGCCAGCGCCGCCCGCGAAATCAAGGACCTCATTGCCGTCAACGTCGAACAGGTTGCCTCGGGCAGTCGCACCGTGCAAAGCGCCAACGAAGCAATCGGCGCGCTCGTCGGCAAGGCCGCTTCCATCAACGACATCATGGCCGATGTCGCGCGTGCCGCCGCCATCCAGAGCCAGGACATCGGCCACGCCAGCCAGGCCGTATCCGATCTCGACCATCTTGCGCACCTCAACACCGCCGTGGTTTCGGCCTCGTCCAACGCCGCCGAATCGCTCAAGCAGGCTGCCTTTGCACTGGCCGACAAGGTTGTGAGTTTCAAGCTGCCGGCGCAAGCGCAGGCCAGCCTCAAGCCAACCCTGACCGCAGCGACCGATGCCCCCGCCGAGGATTTCGATTTTGACGCCGCCATCAAGGTCCATCAGGCCTGGAAAATGAAACTGCGCCGCGCCCTCTCCAGCCAGGAAAAACTCGATATCGACACCATCTCGCGCGATGACTGCTGCGCCCTGGGCAAATGGATCCACGGCCCCGGCGGCCATCAACATGGCCACATGCCGCGCTTTGGCGAATTGCAGGAAAAGCACCGTGAATTCCACCGCTCCGTCGGCAACATCGCCCGCAAGATCAGCCAGGGACGAAGCGAGGATGCCGAGCGTCTGCTCGGGTCCGGTTCGGCGTTCACCGCGCTGTCCACCGACATCGTCAGCGTGCTCAATCGCTTCAAGAAGGAAGTGGGCGGCAAGGGCAAACTGCGCCGCGCCGCCTGAGCCTGTCCGCCGTCCCGGACATGCCGTTGCGTCGATGCCGTCGCGCAGGCCCGCGGACCGTCGCGGGAGTGGAATTCCGGCCCGGCCGGAAGCAGGAAAGACAAGGATGGAAGCAAGGCCTCTTCGCCCTTCCTGCGTCCCCGTTCTGTCGATTGAACCTCTGGCCGGATGCACCGGCAAGGTGTGCCCAGCCCCCTGTTGCCCCGCTACCGGCTGTCGACCGGCACCGGCATCAAATCCCCATGTTCATCATCGACTGATACGCCTCCACCAGCTTGTTGCGGACCTGAATGGTCTGCTGCAGGGCGATGCCCGATTTTTGCAGGGAAATCATGGCGTCGGACAGGCTCACCGTCTTGTCGCCCAGGGCAAAGCGCTGCGCGAGCTGCTGCGAATCCTGCTGCATCCGGCTGACCTGATCGAGCGAGGACTTGAGGGCGGTGGAAAAATCAGCCTTGCCGGCCGCAGGCGTTGCGTCGGCCACCTTGCCCAAGGCGGCGCCTGGCGGCGCGGCCTGGGCGGCGGCAGCGCGCAGTTGCGCCACCATGGCTTCGATGCGGCTGGTGTCGATGGCTCCGATACTCATCTGGCGTCTCCTCCCGGGCGAGTTTCCACGTTCACACCTTAGCCCGGTGCCGGGCAAGCCAAAGACGGAAACAAGGCGGGAAAGCGGCTGCTTTTCCCGCGATTGAAAATCCCGCCACTGCCGATAATTCCCTCACGAGTCCGCGCGCAGGCGCGGCAGAAACCAGCAAGGAAATCAGGCAATGGCAGCTACAGGTGAAATCGTGGTACCGGGCGGGATGATGGACTTCACCCAGACCCCGGGCGGACGCAAGATCATGCTGGCAATCGGCGCGGCGGCCGTGGTCGCGGCCATGGCCGGCGTCTGGATGTGGGGCCAGCAGCCCGACTACAAGGTGCTGTTCTCCAATTTCAGCGACCGCGACGGCGGGGCCATCGTCGCCGAACTGGAGAAGATGGGCATTCCCTACAAATACGCGGAAGGCGGCGGCGCGCTGATGGTGCCGGCGGAAAACGTCCACGACGCGCGCCTGAAGCTCGCTTCGCAGGGCCTACCCAAGGGCGGCAACGTCGGTTTCGAGCTGATGGAGAACCAGCGTCTGGGTTCGTCGCAATTCATCGAACAGATCAATTTCCAGCGCGCCATGGAAGGCGAGCTGGCCCGTTCCATCGAATCGGTCTCGGCCGTGCAGGCCGCGCGCGTGCATCTGGCCATGCCCAAGAGTTCGGTCTTCGTCACCGAACAGAAAATGCCGACCGCTTCGGTGCTGCTGAACCTGCATCCCGGCCGCACACTCGACCCGCAGCAGGTGAGCGCCATCGTGCATCTGGTCGCCAGCAGCGTGCCCGAACTGTCGCCCAAGAACGTCACCCTGGTCGACCAGAACGGCAACCTGCTGTCCGACGCCGGCAAGCCGCTGGCCAACGGCCTCGACCCCACCCAGATGAAATACATACAGGAGCTGCAGCAGAACGTGGCCCGGCGCATCGAGTCCATCCTCACGCCCATCGTCGGGGCCGGGAACGTGCGTGCGGAAGCCACTGCCGATGTGGATTTTTCGCGCAGCGAACAGGCAGTCGAGTCCTACAAACCCAACCAGACGCCGGATGCCATGGCCATCCGCAGCCAGCAGATCAGCGAGTCGGCCAACCCCGGCGGTGCCGCCGCAGGCGTGCCCGGAGCGCTCTCCAACCAGCCGCCCGCGCCGGCCGCCGCCCCGGTCAACGCGCCGCCCCAGGCCGCCGCG
>JAIWOL010000039.1 GCA_020216925.1 Thiobacillus sp.
TGTGCTTCGTTTCCAACGATGGCCTCCTTGCGAACAAGGGGGGTCAATTCCTCGTGTCGCCAGGGGGTCAATTTACGGTGTCGCCTGACACTGGGGCTCGGTAGCGATCCCGATCTGACCATCTGCGCCATGCATTGAAGCCGCATCCCGCGTTCGGCCAGGGCGGCGAGCGCCGCACCGGATTGTGCTGCAGGCTGCACGACAGCCAGATTGGCAATCGGCATGGAGCGCCACCGCCAGCACTCGCGCCATCATGCGTTCGTCGGCTCCGGAAGGGTGCGGCGCGAGGATCAGCGCGTGGTCGTCATAGACGTGACGAAGAAGCGCCAAGGGGAACGCCCGTATGGAAACGACAGACACAAAAAAACCCCGGCGAACCGGGGTTTTTTGTCAGGCCGGGGCGATTATTCCACGGGCTGAATGTTCGATGCCTGTTTGCCCTTGGGGCCGGTCGTCACTTCGAAGCTGACGCGCTGGTTTTCCTTCAGGGATTTGAAGCCTTTGGCGTTGATCGCGGAGAAATGCGCGAACAGATCCTCGCCGCCATTGTCCGGGGTAATGAAGCCAAAACCCTTCGCATCGTTGAACCACTTAACGGTACCCATTTCCATCTTTTTTCCTATCCATACAAATAAACATGTCGTGGCTTGCGCCTGTCGATCGACTCAAGGAAAAAGCCTTACCAAAGGTACCGCGTTTTGATGCTTGAACCAACAGACAGCCGCATTGATAACACAGCTATCCGGTATCACCAAGGATTTTTTCCAATCTCGCTTCATCCCCCCGCCGCGCGCAACTCCAGGGTATCGCCTCGCTGGGTGAATTCCAGGTGCTTCAGCACACTCATTCCGAGCAGGATTCGGTTGTCCTGCATGCCCGGATTGAGGCTTGCCGGCACGTCGTTGACGACAAACGGGCCGAAGGCCAGCCGGGCGATCCGGGTAGCCCGGGTTGTCACAGTGCCGTTGGCAGTGATCGAGTTCTGGTACGCGCCAGCCTTCAGGCCCAGTTCATCCGCCAGTCGGGCCGGCACCGACACCAGCGTGGCCCCTGTGTCGAGCAGAAAGGTGACGGGACGGCCATTGATCTCGCCCGGAAAAATGTAATGACCGTGCGCGCCGCGCTTGAGCACCAGCACCTCCCCCGGCGCGACGGCCAGATGCCGGTTGGGGTTGTCGCGCGCGTCGATCGCCTGACCGAATACCAGCCACAGCCCGCCCAGCAGCAACAGGCTGGCCACCAGCCCCATGCCACGTCCCAGGCTGCGATGCGGGTTGCGGTCAGTCGCTGAATCGGGTTCGGTCATGGCGGCAGGCGAAAGCATGAAAGAGCCGCTTCGAATCGCGGCGGATCATGGCTGACTATATTCACAGGCATGAGATTCTGAAAGGGGGCCCCGAGTTGCGCGTCCCGATGACCGGTCCCGCACAGCCTTCGACCCTGCTGTGACGGCTTGTCCTGCAGCTGGTGCCGTGTCCTGCCGGCACGCGTTTCCGGCCGGCATTTCCGAACGGGCAGCAGATCGTGGCTGCCGCCTGGCGGCATCTCGACAAGCACGCGGCCGCCCTGCCGGTGCTGTCCGGCAAGCCTGCGCCGGCCGACGAAGCGCCGGTCAGCCGTGATGCAGCATGCGCGGCTGACTGAAGTGACAATGCGGCGCGTCGCCGAACAGCTCGCGCAGATAGCGGGTCTCGACATGCAGCAGGCGCTCGTGGTCGCCGGCTTCGAGATAAAGATCGGGCTGTTCCATCAGGTCGTCGTCCCACACCATTTCCACCCCCCAGGCATTGGGCAGGCCAGGCACCACGCCGGGGGTGCATTCGCCAAACAGGCTGGAAATGCTGGATTCGCTGGCAAGACTGAATTCCAGCCCGTGATCCAGCCCCAGTTTGCCCAGGTGGATTTCCCGGTCGGCAGGAATCATCGCCACCATCTGGCACTCGCGGCCGTCCAGCAGCACGCCCTTGGCGATGCGGTTGAGCGGCACACCGGCCATGCGGGCGGTTTCCGCGCTGGTCTGGCTGTGCGGATGCGCAATCAGGTCGAAGGGAATGCGATGCTCGTCGAGAAACCGTTCCATGCGGTGTAGCGCTTTCATGTTCGTCTCCTGAACAGGCATGATCGGATCTCACTATAGACCACCCGCGCAGCGCGACAGCTCCTGCAACCGAGCCCGTCTATTGCCACAGCACGCCATGCAGCCCGCCGCGCCGCAAGGATCGACAAGCGGACGCGACCGTATCGAACCGCCCCGCTGCAGGCTATAGTGATGCCATCAGCGTCATCCGGAGTTCGTCATGCGTCTGTCTCTGTCTCTCGCCCTCGCCGCCCTGCTGCTCGCCCCCCTGCCGGCTCTCGCCGCCGACAAGCCAGCCGGTTTCGATCTGCGCAGCCCCGCCCCCGCTGTCTGCGCCGCCAACGCGAAATCGGCGCTGCACGTCGCCCAGCTCGCCTGCTGCAAGAAGAACAAAGGCGTCTGCGGCTGCCGCGCCGGCAAGATCGTATGCTGCGACAATACCGCCAGTAACGAGCCGGGGTGCGCGTGTCATGGGGACGAAGCCATCGTGGAGTAGGCCCGCCGATTCAACCCGGAGACTGCGCTCACGCCATCATGGGCCTGGCAAGATCGGGGGGGCTTGCCTTCATTTCCCGCTCGCCACCCAAACCCCATCCCACCCCGCCGGCGGCGGCGAGCAGCGGAATGCGGCAATCCGTTCCAGCATGACCTGCGCGGGACGGTCGCCGGGCATGGCCGACAGGCATGACCTGAACGCCGCTTCCGCTGCATCCCAGTCCTGTGCGCGGTAGCGCGCGAGTCCGGCTTCGTAAGCCTGTACCGCGCGGTGCGTGCCGATGCCGAGTTCAGCGGCGAGGCCGACCAGTTCGTGCACCCTCACCGGCTCCAGTTTGCCGGCGACGCGCAGGCTGTCGAGCTCGCGGAAAGCCAGGCTGTCGCCCGCCAGCTGCCGCGTGGCGTCGCTGGCGAGGATGCGGGTGCCGTAGAACTTGTTGGCCTGTTCCAGTCGTGAGGCCAGATTCACGGTATCGCCGATGACGGTGTAGCCGCGCGAGGTCTCCGACCCGATGTTGCCGACGGTGACCTCGCCGCTGGCCAGCCCCATGCGGACGTTGACCACCGGCAAGTCATGGGCGACACCGAAGAGTTCGGGCAGCGCGGCCCGGAAAGCGTCGAGCCGCGCCAGCTGGTCGAGCGCGGCAAGACAGGCAAGCCGCGCATGGTCGGCCGGCTCGACGAAAGGCGGCCCCCAGAAGGCCATGACGGCGTCGCCGATGTACTTGTCGACGATGCCCTGGCGTTCGCGCACGCCTTCGGACATGAGCGCAAAATAGCGGTTGAGAAAGCGCACGACCAGGTCCGGCGTGAGCCCTTCGCACAAGCGCGTGAAGCCTTCGAGGTCGGAGAAGAACACGCTCATGGTCTGGCGTTCGCCCCGGTCGGCCGAGAGCCGTTTCTCGAGTACGCGCTGGACGATGCGCGGATCGACATACTGGCCGAAGGTTTCGCGGATGTGTTCCTTCTCGCGCAGGCCATCGACCATGTGATTGAAGGAATGCGCCAGCGTGGCGAGTTCGTCGCGCGTTTTCACCTCGATTTCGACCTGGAGATCGCCCGCTTCCACGGCGCGGGTGCCGCCCAGCAGGCGCTTCACCGGATCGACCAGCGAGCGGGTGACGAAGGCGGCAAAGATGAGCCCGAGCAGGGTGGCGATGGCAGTGACGATCCAGTTGAGCGCCGTGGCGCGTTCCTCTTCCTTCTTGGCCTCGCTGGCGGTGTCCTGGGTGAGCTTGTTGAGCGTATCGATGGCCTTGCCGATTTCGACATCGACGGTGTTTTTCTCACGCAGAAGCACTTCGCGCACGATTTTTTCAGAACGCGAGGTGCCTTCCACGGCCTCGATCTGCAGCTGGCGGAATGCACGGTGAAAATTCTGTCGCGCGCTCTGGATCGCCGGAAGTTGCTTGCGCAGAACAGCCAGCGTGGCGCGGTCGAGTTCGAGATCTTGCTGCAGCCAGGCTTCATTGATCTGGCGCAGCGCGGAATCGATGATCTGGTCGGCGTTGATGCCGCGCATGTCGAACTGGGTTGATTCCTGTTCCAGAAAAACCGGATCGGGCTTCGGGCTTTCCATCCCTGCCTTGATCCGCTCCATGTGCACCATCTGCTGCCGAATGAGGATTTCGACGCTGGCGACCTCCTGCTGCAACGGCAGATAATAGTCGGCCAGTGCACGCACCTGGTTGTTGAGATCGCGGAAATTCAGCGTCGATATCCAGGCAACGGTTACCATCAACGCCAGCAAGGCGGCGGTGATGCTGAAAATTTTCAGGCTGATGGGAAGTCGCACGATGTCATCCCGCGTATGCGTTGAGCGACAGCCTGCGCACCCGGCGGCATTCCGTCAAGCCCGCGCTACAGCAGCGGCTTCAGCGGCAGCAGCTGCCACAGCCGCACCTGGCCGCGCTTGGTCAGCGGCACGTACTGGTCGGGCGTGTCGGACGCGCTCCAGCTATTTTCCGGCCGCATGTCGGTTTCCATGAGGGTTTGCAAATGCCGCGCAAAGCCTTCGTGGTGGACGATCGCGCCGACCTCGGTGTTGAGATTTTCCGAACGCGGGTCGAAATTGAAAGTGCCGATGAAGGCAATTTTTCCATCGACCACCATGCTCTTGGCGTGCAGCGCGAACAGCGGCGGCGCGGCGGGCGGGTTGGCGCGCGACAGCAGCAGGGCGCGATTGGCCGGGTCGGGTTTGTATTCGCGGATGTCGAGTCCCATTTTCAGCAGTTCGCGCCGCTGCTTGCGGTAGCCGGAAAACGCCTGCAAGTTGTCGGTGGAGGCGAGCGAATTGGTGAGGATGCGCACCTTGACGCCGCGTGCGAGGGCCGTCTTGAACAGCGCCCGGGCCGGGTCCGACAACACCAGGTAAGGCGACTGGATGAGGATCGAATCCTTCGCGCCGGCCACCAGTTTCGCCAGCGCCGCGCCGCTCGCGCCGCCGCCCAGGCTCCAGCGCTTGGCGTTCTTGCCCGGCACATCGTGGATGAACTCGACCCGGCCCCAGGCCACCTCGCGGGCGAGGCGCGCGAACGCATCCGGCGTGGCGGCGATGGCGGCGCGCACCTCGGGCGCGAAGTTCTCCGGCTGCGCCGCGTAGGCGTGCAGTTCGCGATAGACCTGCTGCACCTCGGCGTCGCTGACCTTCACGCTCTTTTTCATCAGGCCCAGTCCGTCGAAGCGTTCCTCCACCGGCACGGCGAGCGGGCTGGCCCAGAAGGCGTCGAAGTTGGCGACCATGGTCTTCACCGCCCCGCCCAGCAGCAGCACGTCGCGGTCGCGAAAAGTGTAGTCGCGGTCGTAGTCGAAGTACTCGTCGGCCATGTTGCGCCCGCCGGTGATGCCGGCGCGGCCATCGACGATGAAGGTCTTGTCGTGCATGCGCTGGTTGACGCCGCGGAAATCCGTGACGATGTTGAGCACGCGCTTGTGCAGCGGCGTGCCAACCTTGTGCCTGGGGTTGTAGATGCGGATGTCGACCTTGGGATGTCTGGCCAGCGCCAGCAGGGTCTTGTCGGGCGCATCGATCAGCAGGTCGTCGACCAGCACCCGCACCTCGACGCCGCGGTCAGCCGCGCGCAGCAGCGCCTCGGTGGCGAGGATGCCGACGTTGTCGCTGCTCCAGATGAAATACTGCACCTCGATGCTGTGGCGCGCATGGTCGGTCAGCCAGGCGCGCGCGCGCAGGGCCGATTCGCCGGTATCGAGGATGTAGGCGCCGGTCAGCCCCGGATGGGCGTCGATCTCGGCATCGACGAAAGCCATGCCGGTCGGCGCGGCGGCGGCGCCGAAGCTCGCCAGGCAATACAGTGCACAGAGCAGGCGCCGCAACAAGGCATCAGACCTGGCCGGGCACCACCGGCGTCGCGCGCGCCACGTCGCCGCATTGCGCGCGATGCCGCAGCGCGTGATCCATCACGACGATGGCCATCAGCGCTTCCAGAATGGGGGTGGCGCGGATGCCGACGCAGGGATCGTGGCGGCCGTGGGTAACGACTTCGATGGGCCGGCCGGCGCTGTCGATGGAGCGGCCCGGCAGGCGAATGCTGGAGGTGGGCTTGATCGCCACATGGCAGACCAGGTCCTGCCCGCTGGAGATGCCCCCCAGCACGCCGCCGGCGTGGTTGGAGAGAAAGCCCTCGGGGGTGATCTCGTCGCGGTGTTCGGTGCCCTTCTGTTTCGCCGCCGCCATGCCGTCGCCGATCTCCACGCCCTTCACGGCATTCAATCCCATCAGCGCATGCGCCAGGTCGGCGTCGAGCTTGTCGTAGAGCGGTTCGCCCAGCCCCACCGGCACGCGTTCGGCGACCACGGTGCAGCGCGCGCCGACCGAATCGCCGGATTTGCGCAACGCGTCCATGTAGGCTTCGAGTTCGGGCACGATGGCGGCGTTGGGCGAGAAGAAGGCGTTGTTGCCGGCTTCGTCCCAGGACACGAAGGGGATTTCGATCTCGCCCAGCGCGCTCATGCAGCCGCGGATGCGCACGCCATAGGTTTCGGCCAGCCATTTTTTCGCGATGGCGCCGGCGCCGACGATCGGCGCGGTTAATCTTGCCGACGACCGTCCGCCGCCGCGCGGATCGCGGAAGCCGTATTTCTGGGTATAGGTGTAATCGGCGTGGCCGGGGCGGAAGGTGTCGGCGATATTGCCGTAGTCCTTGCTGCGCGGGTCCTCGTTGCGGATCAAGAGCGCAATCGGCGTGCCGGTGGTCTTGCCCTGATACAGGCCGGAGAGAATCTCGGCGGTGTCCGATTCCTGGCGCTGCGTCACGTGGCGCGAGGTGCCCGGCTTGCGGCGGTCGAGATCGAGCTGCACGTCGGCGGCGTCGAGCGCCATCCCGGGCGGGCAGCCGTCGACCACGCAGCCGATGGCGGGACCATGCGATTCGCCGAACACGGTGACGCAGAAGAGTTTGCCGAGAGTGCTGCCTGACATGAACGAACCCGAAACAGAACCAGGAAATGGCCGAAAGTCTAGCACAGGCGCGGTTTTCGCCCCTGCGCCCCGGATTGGGGTGAACTCGTTGTCATGAAGCTGTTCTATCCTCCACTACTTGTTCACGAGGGCACGCCATGAATCCAGCACAACAGACCGCCGCGCTGGGCCAGAGTCTCTGGCTCGACAACCTGTCCCGCAGCCTGCTACGCGATGGCGTACTCGAATCGCACATTGCCCGGCATGCCATTACCGGGGTGACCTCCAATCCCGCCATCTTCCAGAACGCGCTCGCGACGAGTCCCTATTACGCGCAAGACCTGGAGCGGCTGCGGACGAGCGAACCCGATCCCGAACGCCGTTACGAAGCGCTGGCGATTCCCGACATCCAGGCTGCGTGCGATCTGCTCGATGCAGTCTACGAACGCAGCGGCGGACAGGATGGTTTCGTGAGCCTGGAAGTGGCCCCGCGCTGGGCCTACGACACCAGCCGCACGGTGGAAGAAGCCCAGCGGCTGTCGGCAGCCGTGGGCCGGCGCAACCTCCTGGTAAAAGTGCCGGGCACGCCAGAAGGCGTCGCAGCCTTCGAGGCCCTGACAGCGCTGGGCATCAACGTCAACATCACGCTGCTGTTTTCATTGATGCAGACGCAGGCTGTTTTCGATGCCTACATCCGAGGCCTGACGGCGCGAGCCCAGGCCGGCGGCGACATCCGCAAGAGTCGCGCGGTGGCGAGCCTGTTCCTCTCACGCGTGGACACGCTGGTCGACAGGCAGCTGGAAGCCATCGGTACGCAGGAGGCGCTGTCGCTGCGCGGCAAGGCTGCACTGGCGATGGCGCGGTTAGCCTACCAGCGCTATCTCGCCACCTTCCACGGAGAGGGCTTTGCCGCATTGCGCGCCCGGGGAGCCACCCCGCAAACGCTGCTTTGGGCGAGCACCGGCGTGAAAAACCCCGCCTATCCCGATCTGCTTTATGTGGAACCGCTGATTGGCCCGGAAACCATCAACACCCTACCCGACAAAACCCTGGCCGCGCTGCTCGAACACGGCCAGCCTGCCGCGCGCATCACCGAAGGTGTCGCAGAGTCACAGGCACAGTTCGATGACCTGGCGCGCCTGGGCATCGACATGGAGCATGTCGGGCTCGCCTTGCAGAAAGACGGCATCGAGTCGTTTGAAGCCGCCTTCGACAAGCTGCTCGCCCAAACCGCCTGACTTGACCCGGCCGCCATGCCGGTCTGCCTGCTTCGGGGGATCACGTCTGCGCGCCCGCCGGCGAACATCCGGCGTGCCTGTGCGGACGCCGAAAGCTACCCGGGCGGAGCCCCGTCCAGAGCGCGGGCGGACGTAAATTAGTTTTATGCAGGTCTCAAAATTCTTGAATGGACAGACGGCCGGGAGAAGCAGACGATGGCTCCGCCCTGTCGTTCAAGGGCGTACCAGTCAACGCCTCAAGGAGACCCGCCATGACCTATACCCGCCTGCCCTCGCGCAACCTCGACAAAACCGCCGGCCTCCTACGCCCTGCCTGTGTGCTGCCCGACCGGGTCACACTGGACAACCCCGCACTCGACGTGATGACGGACTTCCGCCGCATGACCGCCTTCATCGCCACTCCCGGAGACAGCATCACCCAGGCCGAAGAACGCATGCACCGCCGCAAGGTGAAGCTGCTGTTCGTGATGGACGGCGAAGACCGCGTTGCCGGTCTCATCACCAACACCGACATCTATGGCGAAAAGCCCCTGCAGATCGTGCAGAGCCGGGGCATCCGCCGTGACGAAATCGTCGTCGCAGACATCATGACGCCGGTTGACCGTCTGGAAGCCGTGGATTACGACGACCTCGCCCACGCCCGTGTGGGCCATGTGCTCGAAACCCTGAAAGCACGCGGGCGTCAGCATGCCCTCGTCATCGAGCAGACCGGCAGCCGGCAGATGGTGCGCGGTCTGCTGTCGCTCACCCAGTTGTGCAAACAGCTCGGCGTGGTCGTCGAAACCACCGAAATCGCCCATACCTTCACTGAAATCGAACAACAACTCGCGCACGCCTGAAGCGCGCCTGCCTGCCGACAACGCCCGCCCCGTGCGGGCGTTGTCGTTTTGCATCGCACGCTTGCCGCCGCGCCGCGCATCTCCCCGCTGCGCGCCGGGTTGACCGACGGCAAGGGCTCCGGCACAGTCAGCGTTCTTTTTCGCAACAGGACCGCTGCATGGACAACGCGTCTCTCTACAAACAATTGATCGCGAGTGCAGGCGAAAACGTCGAACGCGACGGTCTCAAAAAAACGCCGGAGCGCGCCGCCGCCGCGTTCAAGTTCTTGACGCAAGGCTATACCCAGTCGCTCGATGACATCCTCAACGAGGCGGTATTCGAATCCGACAACGACGAAATGGTGATCGTGAAGGACATCGAGTTCTATTCGATGTGCGAGCACCACATGCTGCCCTTCGTCGGCCGCGCCCACGTCGCCTATCTGCCGCGCGGCAAGGTCATCGGCCTGTCCAAGATCGCGCGCATCACCGACATGTTTGCGCGCCGCCTGCAGATTCAGGAGCAGCTCACCAAACAGATCGCCGACGCGATCCAGACCGCAACTCACGCCGCCGGCGTCGGCGTCGTCATCGAGGCCCAGCATTTCTGCATGATGATGCGCGGCGTGCAAAAGCAGAATTCGTGGACGATCACCTCGATGATGCTGGGCGCGTTCCGCGACAACGAACGCACACGCAAGGAATTTCTCCAGCTCGTTGCCAAGCCGAACCGCTGAAGTCCCCCTTTCAAAAAGGCGGGGGCGACTCGAAAACGCAGGGAGCCCCCGTCGCCGGATGCGGAAACGCCAGGCGCGCGGCATGCAGAAGCAGGCGCTGCGATCGGCGACGAAAAGGGGCGGGGGCATACAGCGGATCGCCGAGTATCGGATGCCCCAGCGCGGCAAGATGTACCCGCAGCTGGTGCGAGCGCCCGGTTACGGGTTCCAGCTCTACCCGCGTCGTGTCCGCTCCGGCGCCGTCGGCCGCCACCCGCCAGCGGGTAACACTCGGCTTGCCGGATTCGAAATCGATTTTCTGCAAGGGCCGGCGGGGCCAGTCGCAGACCAGCGGCAGATCGATCGTGGCCCAGTCCGCCGGCGGCGCCAGCCGCCCCGCCACCACCGCCACGTATCGCTTGCCGACGCGCCGCTCGGCGAATGCACGGGACAGCACGCGGTGAATCTCGGCTCCACGCGCCATCACGATCAGGCCCGAGGTATCCCTGTCGAGCCGGTGCACGATCAGCGCATCCGCATACTGCGCCTGCGCCCGCGCCGCCAGACAATCGGCCTTGTCCGGCCCGCGCCCCGGCACCGAGAGCAGCCCGGCAGGTTTGTCGAAAACCAGCAGGGCGGCGTCGGCGTAATGCAGAACGATATCGCTCAAGGCGCGATCTGGTCGAGCAGCGCCACGCCCCACGCCACGCCAAAGCCATTGGTATCGCTCATCACCGCGCCCAGCCCGCCCTTGCAGATGTGCGCGGCGAGGTCGACGTGGATCCACGGCGTGTCGCCGACGAAGCGCGACAGGAAGCGGGTGGCGAGGATGTGGTCGGCCTCGCCATCCAGCGTGCACTGCTTGATGTCGGCCACCTCCGAATCGAGCGCGCTGTCGTAGTCTGCCGGCGCGGGGAAGACGACGACACGCTCGCCCGACCGGCTGCCCGCGCGCGAGGCCTGGTGCGCGAGTTGCGAATCGCTGGCGAAGACGCCCGACATGCGGACACCGACCGCCACATGCATGGCGCCGGTAAGGGTAGCGAAGTCGACGATCCGGGCGGGTTTTTTGCCTGCCGCGAGCGTAAGCGCGTCGGCCAGCGCCATGCGCCCTTCGGCGTCGGTGTGGACGATCTCGATGGTGGTGCCGTTCAATGCGGTGACAACCTCACTGGGCCGGTAGGCGTCGGGCCCGATATGGTTTTCCGCAATGACGAGCCAGGCATCGATCTGCACCGGCAGCTTCAGCCGGCTGACGGCGGCGAGGATGCCGAGCACCACGGCCGAGCCGTTCATGTCCTCGTTCATGCGCTGCATGTAGCGCGCAGGTTTGAGGTTGTGGCCGCCGGTATCAAAGCAGATGCCCTTGCCGACCAGAGCGAACGGACGGGTTTTTCTGCTGGCCGCGCCGCGATAAGACAGCCTGACGATGGCCGCGTCCTTGACCGGCGATCCCCGGGCGACGGCGCAGAAGGCGCCCGCGCCCATTTTCATCAGCCTGGCGTAGGGCAACTCTTCCACCGTCCAGCCATGGTCTTTCGCCAGACTCTTGATGCGCCTGCGGTAGGTTGCGGGCGTCAGTTCGTTTGGCGGCAGCGCAGTGAGACTGCGGCACAGCACATTGCCCTCGGCGACGGCCCGTGTCCGGGCAAAACCGTCTTTCGACAGATGGCCGTATACGGCAATGCGTTTCACCGCCGGGCAGGCCTTGGCCTTCTTCGTCGGCAGCGGCACGGCGTTCACCAGCGAAACATACAGCGCCGATTCGGCCACGCGCGCCTTGAATGCAGCCTCGCCGAACACAGCCAGCGCGATCGATTGCGGATGTTCGGCCAGCAGCAGCGTGAGCGCGCGCCGCACCTGCTCGTGCAGGTCGAACGTGTCGGCGTCCGGTTTCAGCATGGCGTACACGGCAAGCGTGCCGCCTGGCAGCTGCACCGCCACCGGCGAGTTCGCCAGGTCGCCGGCTTTCATGGCGCGACGTCCGAGCGCGGCCTTGAGTTCATCCGTTCCGGGCAGTTCCGGCAAGCGTCCGGATTGCGGCAGCAAAAGCAGGGCGTGGCCGGCGCCCAGCAGCGTCTTTCGGGAGATTTCCTGTTTGCTTTCAGCAAGTTCGGGCAGCATGGTGATTCCTTGCAAAGGGCGTTTTTCTTGATGGTCGCGGGGGTTTCCCGGATAATCCGGCGTTTGCCGATTCAAACGGCGCTGTTTTTCGCCCCCATCCGACAAGGGTAACTGAATGAAACTTGAAGACAAGAAACGCGTGCTGCGCGAAATGGTGCTGCACCGCCGCTTCGAAGAGCGCTGCTACCAGGCTTATATCGAACGCAAGATTGGCGGTTTCCTGCACCTGTATCCGGGTCAGGAAGCCTGCTGCAACGGCGTGATGGAAGCGGCGCGCCCCGGCCACGACTACGTCATCACCGGCTACCGCGACCACGTGCATGCGATCAAGTGCGGTGCCGATCCGAAACGGGTGATGGCCGAGCTGTACGGCAAGGAAACCGGTTCAAGCAAAGGCCGTGGCGGCTCCATGCACATCTTCGACGTCGACAAACGTTTCATGGGCGGCTATGCACTGGTCGGCGGGCCGTTTCCGCTCGCTGCCGGCATGGCCAAGGCGATTCAGATGAAGGGCGGCGACGAAATCGCGATCTGCTTCCTTGGCGACGCGGCCAACAACCAGGGCGTGTTTCACGAAACCATGAACATGGCCGCGCTATGGAAGTTGCCCGTGCTGTTCGTGTGCGAGAACAACCTCTATGGCATCGGCACCTCGATCGAGCGGTCCACCGCCGTCATCCACCAGCACAAACGCGTTGCCGCCTACAACATCCCCGCCGCCGAGTGCGACGGCCAGGACATCGACATCGTCTACCAGCACGCCCGCAAAGCCGTCGATCACGTGCGCGGCGGCAACGGGCCGTACTTCCTCGAACTCATGACCTACCGCTACCGCGGCCACTCCATGTCGGATTCGCGCGGTTACCGCACGCGCGAGGAAGAAGAATTGTGGAAGCAGCGCGACCCCATCTTCATTCTGCGCGACCGCCTCATCGCCGAAGGCGCGATGAGCATGGCCGACTTCGAAGCCATCGAAAAGGAAACCGATGCCTATATCGAAAACGAGGTCATCAAGTTCGCCGAGGACTCTCCCGAACCGCGTGTCGAGGATCTCGAAAAATACGTTCTCGCCGACCGTGAAACCCAGCTCCCGTGGCTCACGGGCAAAGCCGCTTAAGCCTTAAGGACACAACAGCATGGCAAACATCATGTACTGGGAAGCGATTCAGCGCGCCCACGACGAAGAAATGGCGCGCGATCCACTCGTCATCTGCATGGGCGAAGACATCGGCGTGGCCGGCGGCACCTACAAAGCCACCAAGGGCCTGTACGAAAAATACGGTCCGCTGCGTGTCATCGACACGCCCATCTCCGAAGGCGGTTTCACCGGTCTCGGCATCGGCGCGTCCTTCCTTGGCGTGCGTCCCGTCATCGAGATCATGTCGGTGAATTTTGCCTGGCTGGCAATGGACCAGATGTTCAACTCCGCCGCCAAGGTGCGCTACATGTCGGGCGGCCAGCTCACCGCGCCGTGCGTGTTCCGTTCTGCCGGCGGCGCCGCGCACCAGCTCGGCGCGCAGCACTCGGCGCGCATGGAAAAAGTGTTCATGGGCATCGCCGGCCTGCGCGTGGTCACACCGTCGAATCCCAAACAGGCTTACGGTCTGCTCAAATCGGCGATCCGCTGCGACGACCCGGTGTTCATCAACGAACACGAACTCATGTACAACATGAAGGGCGAAGTGCCGGACACCGAATATTTCCACCCGCTCGAAGGTTCGGAAGTCACCCGCAGCGGTACCGATGTCACGCTCTTCGGCTATAACATCTCGGTGCACTGGTGCCTGAAGGCCGCCGAGATTCTCGACAAGCAATACGGGATTTCGGCTGAAGTCATTGACCTCTACTCGCTCGCCCCGCTGGATCGCGAGGGCATCAAAAAATCGGTAAGCAAAACCCATCGTGCGGTGATCGCCGAAGAAGACGAAGCACCGGTCGGCGTCGGCTCCGAGGTGATCGCCATCATCAACGAGACATGCTTCTTCGAGCTGGACGCCGCTCCCGTGCGCGTGCACTCGGCGCTGGTGCCGCAGCCATACAACCACACGCTGGAAAAAGCGACGATTCCTGACCACGAGGATGTGGTCAAAGCCGTACTCAAGCTGTTCGGAAAAGCGTAAAAACTTTTTGTCCGCGAAGGACGCGCAGGATCGCAAGGTGGTCGGCTGCAAGGCTTTTTTCGCGGACAAACAAAAAACTGGATCCAAGCATGTCCCAACATTACGCAATAACGATGCCGCAACTCTCGGACACCATGACCGAAGGCGTGGTCGTCACCTGGGAAAAACAGCCGGGTGACCGCGTCGAGCGCGGCGACATCGTCGCCACGGTCGAAACCGACAAGGCCATCATGGACGTGGAAGTGTTCAAAGCCGGTTATCTGGCCGGGCCGCTGGCCGACGTCGGGGCAACCATCGCCGTCGGCGCGACGCTCGGCTACATCACCGACACTGCGGGCGACGTGGCCATCGCCGCCGGCGAAGTGGTGCAAGAACAGGCCCAGACCGAGATGATCCCGCACCACGCGGGCACGCCCATCGTCATGCCGCAGCTCTCCGACACCATGACCGAAGGCGTGGTCGTCACCTGGGAAAAGAAACCGGGCGATGCGATCCGGCGCGGCGACATCGTCGCCACGGTGGAAACCGACAAGGCGATCATGGACGTGGAAGTGTTCCAGGAAGGCTACCTCTCCGGCCCCATCGCCGATGTCGGCAGCGTGGTCGAAGTCGGCCACCCGATGGCCTTCATCGTCGACGACGCGGCCAAGGCCAACGACACCGGAGTGACGCTGACAGCCGACCACAAGGTGACCGACACGCACAAGGTCGCGCCGCACGCGGCCGACAAGCCTGCCCATGTTCCGACGCCGAAATCCACCCCGGCAACCGTCGCGGCCAGCGGCAACCAGCCGCCGGTGGCGCGCGTGCCGGGCCGTCCCGCTTCGCCGTATGCGCGCAAAGTGGCCGCGCAACTGGGCGTGAATCTCGGCAGCGTTGCCGGCACCGGCCCGGCGGGGGTGATCGTCGCCGCCGATGTGGCGCGCGCGCGGCCATCCATGGCCGAGGTTGCGCACTCGCTGCCGCAGGTGGACGTGCCCGGTCAGGGCCGGCAGATGACCTCCATGGAAAAAGCGGTAAGCCACGCAATGACCGCTTCGCTGACGCTACCGACCTTCACCGTCACGGTAAACATCGACACCAGCAAACTCACCGCCGCCGCCAAGTCGAACAAGGTATCGGTGACGGTCGCCATAGCCAAGGCCTGTTCGCTCGCCATGGCGAAATTCCCGCGCATGAACTGGGCCTACCAGCCGGTCGACAAGCTGGTCGAACGCAGCAATCACGACTTCGGCGTTGCAGTCATGTCCAACGATGGCGGCCTGGTCGTACCGATTCTGCATGGTGTCGAGAAAAAATCGCTGGCCGAATTGCAGGGCGAATGGACGGGCCTGGTCGAACGCGCGCGCATTCGCAAGCTCGCACCGGCAGAATTTGCCAATCCCACCTTCACCATTTCCAACATGGGCATGCTGGGCGTGTCGCACTTCACCGCGATCCCCACCCCCGGCATTGCCGCCATCCTCGCCATCGCCGCCAACGGCCCGCAGGGCACGCCCTTTACCATTACCGGCGACCACCGCGTGCTCAACGGCGCCGACGTCGCGCTGTACCTGGCGACGCTGAAGCAGACCATCGAAGCGCCCGACGCCTGGATGGCACAGCCGGCAGCCGGCAGCGCACAGCAGACGGAAGCCCAGTCCGCTGTCGCCAGCCTGCTGTCCCCAGAATGGGACGTACCGGTCGTCGTCATCGGCGGCGGCCCAGGCGGCGAAGACTGCGCGCGCGACCTCGCCGACCACGGCATCCGCGTCGCCATGGTGCACAACGAGCCCTTTCCGGGCGGCGAATGCCTGTGGCGCGGCTGCATCCCCTCCAAGGCGTGGCGGGCGGCTGCGGACAACATCCGCAACCGCGCGCACGATGCCCAGATGGGCGTCGACGGCACGAACAGCCCGGTGCTGAACTGGAAACAGGTCGAAGAACACCGCCGCCAGGTGCAGCAATCCCGCGGCGAAATGGCGCTCAAGGCCGACCGCGGCATGAAAATCAACGTCATCGAAGGTTTCGGCTCGTTCATCGACGCGCACACGCTGAAAGTTACCGCGCCAGACGGCGCGGAAAGCACACTGACCTTCGGCGCGGCAGTCATCGCCACCGGCGCGCCCGCCTTCGTCCCGCCGATTCCCGGCGCGCGCGAAAATCTTGCCACCGGCGGTGTCGTCACCTCCGACACCATCTGGAATCTCTCGGCGCCGCCGAAAAAAATGGCCATCGTCGGCGGCGGTGTCATCGGCGTCGAAATGGCGCAAATCTTCCGCGACTTTGGCACCGAGATTTTGATGCTGGAGCGCAACGAACGCATCCTCGGCGAAATCGAGGAAGAAATCGGCAAAACCCTGATCGGCCTGCTGGAAAAAGAATTCACTGTCGTCACCGGCGCCTCCATCGACAGCGTCTCCGGCACCCCCGGCGCGATGGAAGTGAGCTACAAAACGGCCGAGGGCGAAACCAGAACCTTTGCCTGCGACATCGTGCTCATGGCCACCGGCAAACGCCCCGACACCAGCAAGCTCCACCTCGACAAGGCCGGCGTCGCGCTCGACGGCGCAGCCATCCGGGTGACCGCCAGCGGCCAGACCAGCGTGCCGCACATCTACGCCGTGGGCGACGTGATCGGCGGCTACATGCTCGCGCACACCGCAGCCACGCAAGGCCGCGTCGCCGCCAGCAACCTGCTCGGCCACGGTGGCGCATACGACCAGGACCGCGACTGCGGCGTGACCTTCTCTCGACCGCAAGCCGGCTTCGTCGGTCTCTCCGTGGCGCAAGCGAAAGCGAAAGGCATCGACGCGGTAGAAGCCAAGATGCCGATGAGCATCGACGCCAAGGCCATGATCACCGGCGAAACCGAGGGCATGATCAAGCTCGTGGCCGACCGCGCCACCGGCCGCATCGTTGGCGTGCACTTCCTCGCCGACCACACCGACACCCTGATCGGCACAGCAGTGATGATGGTCGCCGGCGAGATGACCTTGAGCCAGGTGGCCAGAGCCGTCTTTCCGCACCCCACGCAAACCGAACTGTTTGGCGAACTGGCGCGGCGCTTACTGAACCGGCTACGGCGGACGTCGAAGAAATAAGCGTTCTGCAAACGCCAACGGCAAAGGCCGTGCTGACCGGCCGCGCCGCCTACCCCTTGGCGCATCAACAGTATTGAGGGCAGGTTTGCGACACATTTAACAGGCTGTTGAAATTCGCCGCTCCCCACCCGCCGTGCGTGCCGACGTGAGAAAATAGCGCCAACGACCGAAGACCAGCGAAGACCATG
>JAIWOL010000117.1 GCA_020216925.1 Thiobacillus sp.
GGGCGGTCGGCGCGGGCGCGGCCGGCGGGCCCGTTTCGGCGGCGGGTGCGGGGGGGGCGACGACACAGGGGGGGATGGGTAGAGATGCGGCTGCAACTGCGGCAGCAAGGTTTTGAGGATTTGTGCGGTGAGCGAGCTGGTGAAGCCGAACTGGCCGGCGATTTCACCTGGCACCAGTGCGGTGAGCGTGCCGAAGTAACGATCGCCCAGGTAGAACGCAAAGGTGGCGGTACGGTTGACCACGCGCGATTCGAGCAGCTGGCCTCCCTTGCCGTAGCGTTCGAAGCGGTGGTCGCCGGTGCCGGTTTTGCCGCCGATGACGAGCGGCGTGCCGTCGGCTGCCTTGAGCGCGCCGGCGAGCCGGCCGGCGGTGCCGCCTTCGACCACCCTGGCCAGCGCGCGGCGCACGGTGCGCGCCACTTCAACCGGCATCAGGCGTTCGCCGACCGGGGGTTTCATCGACAGGCGCGTATCGAAGGGGGTGTTCGCGGCAAAGTGCAGGCCGGTGAGGCTCACCATGGGTACGCGCACGCCGTCGTTGACGAGGATGCTCATCAGTTCGGCCAGTGCGGCGGGGCGGTCGCCGGAGCTGCCGATGGAGGTGGCGTAGGAGGGGGTGAGGTTGTCGAAGGGATAGCCCAGGCGTTTCCAGTCGGCGAGCAGGCTGTCGAAGGCTTCCACTTCGAGCAGCGACTGGATGCGGATGTCCTGCGCGTTCTTGCGGCTGGTCTTGAACAGCCAGTCGTAGACTTCTAGGCGCACGCCAGCCCCGCTATCGTACAGCGTCTGCAAATCGGTTTGCGGCGCGGCGCGCAGAGTTTTCACCACCCACAGTTCCAGCGGATGAATCTGCGCCACATAGCCCCGGTCGGCCAGATCGTAGGCGTCGGGCGCGTGGGCGTGGTAGAGCGATTCGACTGTTTTGGGGCTGAGCGCGGCGCGGTCGGAGAAGGTGCGGCGCAGGGCGGCATCGAACGCGGCGAGGTCAGCCTGCGGTTCGAGATAGCGGTAAACCGCCGCGAACCGGCGCGGCGTGCGGGTGCGGGCGACGAGATCGTCGACCATCTGTGCCGGGGTTTGCGCCTTGTGCTTCTGGTGGAAACGGCGAATGAAGGTGCGGCCTTCCTGGTCGACAAAGCGTGCGAGGTAGGTTTCACGCAGCGGGTTGCTGGCGTCTTCGAGGATGCGCGCGGCCGCCCCCGGCGTGGCGCTGGTGTAGTGGCGCACGATGTCGCGCATCATGCGGATGTAGACGAGGTTGACCGAGTTCTTCGTCGCCTCCCACACGTCCATCACGCGACCATTGTCCTTGGCGTCGAAGTTGGCAAAGTTGTGCAGGCCGCCGCCAGTGAAGAAGGTTTCGGGCGAGGCGGAGTAGGGGCGCGCCATTGCGCTGTCGAGCAGGGCCTGCAGGCTGATGCCGGGATTGGCATCGAGCATGCCGGCGACCCACTGCGCGAGGACGTCGCGCCGGGGCTGGGCTTTCTGTGCCAGGGTCTTGGCATCGAGTGAGCGGTATTCGGCGTGCAGGCGGGCGATGATTTCCAGATAGGTGACGAGCGTGCGCAGCTTGGCGGTGGAACCCAGATCGAGCCGCGCCTGGCTGTTCAGGTCGAAAGGTTGGTTGAGGTTGTCGGCCTGGATGCGCAGCAGATTGCCGCGCGGGGTTTTTTCGTAGAGCGTGAAGCTGTAGATCACCTTGTCGAGCGGGTTGCCGGGTTGCAGCAGGCGATGGCCGACCAGTCCGGAGGCCGTCGCCGCCTCCAGCCGGGAAAGGCTTTGCAGGTAGGCGCTGACGATTTTCTGCGCGGGCTGGTTGATGCTGGTGTCGACCGTGAGATCGAGCCGGTCGAGATCGTACAGGCGCGACTCGCCCAGCAATTGGGCCACCCTGATGCGCAGCGCGTTGGCGGCTTTCTGGTCGACGAAGCGCGGCGGTGGGGGATCGATGCGCGCGTCGCTGCCCCGCAGCTTCACCTGTTTGGCGCGTTCGGCGAGGTCGCGCGAAATGATGCCGGCGCTGGCGAGCAGGCCCAGATGGTCGTCGGTGAGCGCGTCGAGCGCCTTGCGGTTGGTGGCGAGGTAATACGAAGGTCTGCGCTCGGCGACGATGAGCGAGAGCGCGTGCTTGAGCGCACGGGCGTAGTCGGCGTCGTGCTTGCGCGGTGCGTGCGACAGGGTGTGGTTGACTTCGGCAAAGTCCAGGCCGTACCAGGCCCACAGGCCGTCGCCCAGGCCGTTGACTTCGCCGTAGCGCGGCGCGGCGGCCAGCGGCACCGTGTTGAGATACGCCATGACGGTTTTCTTGCGTGTGGCCAGGGTATTGGGGCCGTCGAGGTAGGCGCGCAGGCTGGCGGTGCCCATCTGCCGCAGCTTTTCGCTCATGTCGGACGTGCGACCTTCGGGCGAGTGGCGGTATTTCTCGATCTGCGTGGGCAGCGTGCTGCCGCCCGGCACGTTGCGGTTGGTGTCGATGAGGCTGATGCCTTTTTCCAGGAGCGCCTGCGCCAGGCGGTCCCATTCCACGGCGGGGTTGCGGTTGGGGTATTCCTCGGTGAGAAGTTCGCGGTTTTCGATGTAGAGCAGGGCGTCGACCAGCACCTTGGGAATGGCCTCGAAACGCTCGTAGACGCGTTCGGGATGGCGGCTGCGATAGAGTGTGTTGCCGTCGCTGTCGAGCAGGGTGAGGCCGGCCTGGTCCTTTTCACGATAGGGCAGGAACAGACCCAGTTGCGCCACGCGTTCCATCTGTACGCTGATGCGGGCCTGCTGGTCGATCGTCCAGCCGGCCTTGTCGAGCCGGGCAAAATAATCCGGCAGCTTGCTGTAGCCGAGCCGCACGTCGTAGGGGCCGTTGCCGGGGTAGACGATGCGTCCGGACGGGCCGGGTTCCAGCCTCCAGGTCATCTTCTGTGCGGTCTTGGCGAGGTATTTGGCTTCCAGCGCCGAGGACAGCAGCTCGTAGGCGACCAGGGCCACCAGGCCAACCAGCAGCAGGAAGATGCCAAGGCCGACGAGGATGCGGCGCGGAACCTTGCGCATGTCAGACCCAGTGTTTGGCGACGAGGAAGTCGCTGTACAGCGCGGCTTCAGGCGAGCCCGGTTCGGGATGCCAGTCGTAACGCCATTTCACGATGGGCGGCAGCGACATCAGGATCGATTCGGTGCGGCCACCGGATTGCAGGCCGAACAGCGTGCCCCGGTCGAACACCAGATTGAATTCGACGTAGCGGCCGCGCCGGTAGGCCTGGAAGTCGCGCTCGCGCTCGCCGTAGGCGAGATCCTTGCGGCAGTCGAGGATGGGCAGGTAGGCGTCGAGAAAAGCGTCGCCCACCGCGCGTGTCACGGCGAAGGCGTGATCGAAGCCGCCTTCGGCGAAATCGTCGAAGAACACGCCGCCGATGCCGCGCGGCTCGTTGCGGTGCTTGAGGAAAAAATAGCGGTCGCACCAATCCCGGAAGCGGGGATAGAGTTCTGCGCCAAAGGGATCGAGCGCGGCCTTGCAGGTGGCGTGAAAATGACGCGCGTCGTCCGCAAAGCCGTAGTAGGGCGTGAGGTCCATGCCGCCGCCGAACCACCACACCGGCGCCTCGCCGTCCTTGGTCGCGACGAAGCAGCGCACGTTCATGTGCACGGTCGGCGCGTAGGGATTCTTCGGGTGCAGCACCAGCGATACGCCCATGGCCTCCCAGCGGCGGCCGGCGAGTTCGGGGCGATGGGCGCTGGCCGAAGGGGGCAGCGCTGCGCCGAGGACGTGCGAGAAATTCACGCCGCCGCGCTCCAGCACCTGGCCGTCCTCGATCAGCCGCGAGATGCCGCCGCCGCCTTCGGCGCGTTCCCAGGAATCGGTGCGGAAGGGCAGGCCGTCGGCCAGTTCGAGGGCGGCGACGATGCGCGCCTGCAGGCTGGCGAGGTAAGCCTTGACGGCGGCAATATCGGGGGGGGCGGCGGACATCACGGGCGCAGGATCTTTCCGGTAGCAAGGTCGATCAGGGTGGAAGGGCGGCGGCGCGTGCCGATGCGGCCATCCAGCGTAAGCACGCGCGTGCCGAATATTCTGCGGCATTCTGCTGCGGTTTGGGCGGCGCGCCGGCCGCTTTTGTTGGCGCTGGTGGAAACCAGCGCCATGCCGAGTGCGCGGCACAGGCGGGCCGCGCCGGGGTGGGCGGTGACACGCACCGCAACGGTGGGCCGACCGCCGGTGAGCAGCGCCGGGCAGCGGCGGGAGGCCGGCGCCACCCAGGTGACCGGGCCGGGCCAGCTGCGCTTCATGCGCGCCAGCTGAGCGGCAGGCAGGCGGGCGACATAGGGCCGGAGCTGGGCCCAGCTGGCGGCAATGAGCAGCAGGCCTTTGGCGGCGCTGCGGCCCTTGGCGGCAATGAGGCGCTTGAGGGCGCGTGGCTGACGAGGGTCGCAGCCCAGGCCGTAACAGGATTCGGTCGGGTAGGCGACCAGGCCGCCGCGCGCGAGATGCGCGCGCAGGGGGGCCGCGTCAGCGCTCACCGTGCGTTCCCTCATCGTTTATTTCTTGCGCTCCAGCGCGCGCCATCCGATGTCGCGGCGGTATTGCATGCCGTCGAACCGGATCGCCGATACGCCTTCGTAGGCGCGCGCCTGCGCGATGCGCACGCTGTCGCCGAGCGCGGTCACCGCCAGCACGCGGCCGCCGCTGACGGTGAGCCGGCCTTCGCCAGCAGCCGTGCCGGCGTGGAAAACATGCAGGTCTTCTGCCGCTGCCGGCAGCGTGCCGATGCTGGCGCCTTTTTTCGGCGCGTCGGGATAGCCCTCGGCGGCGAGCACCACGGCCAGCGCGGTACGGCGATCCCATTCGGCTTCGACCTGATCGAGCCGGCCGTCGATGGCCGCGTCGAGCAGGGTCGCCAGGTCGGATTTGAGGCGCATCATGATCGGCTGGGTTTCCGGGTCGCCCATGCGGCAATTGAACTCCAGTACCCTGGGCGCGCCGTCCGGCGACACCATGATGCCGGCGTAGAGGAATCCGGTGTAGCGGATACCTTCTGCCGCCATGCCCTCGACCGTCGGCAGGATCACCTCGCGCATGATGCGCGCGTGCAGCTCGGGCGTGACCACCGGGGCCGGCGAATAGGCGCCCATGCCGCCGGTATTGGGGCCGGTGTCGCCGTCGCCGAGCCGCTTGTGATCCTGGCTGGAGGCGAGCGCCAGTACGTGCTTGCCGTCGACCATGACGATGAAACTGGCTTCCTCGCCGGCAAGACATGCCTCGATCACCACGCGGTGGCCGGCGCAGCCCAGGCTGTTGCCGGCAAGCATGGCGTCGACGGCGGCGTGCGCTTCACTGGCTGTCGCCGCCACCACCACCCCCTTGCCGGCGGCCAGCCCGTCGGCTTTCACGACGATGGGCGCGCCCTGCTGGTCGATGTAGGCGTGCGCGGCGCCGGCGTCGGTGAAGGTGCCGAAGGCCGCCGTGGGTATGCCGTGCCGCGCCATGAACTGCTTGGCAAAATCCTTGGAACTTTCGAGTTGCGCCGCCTGCTGCGTGGGGCCGAAGATGCGCAGGCCTGCCGCGCGGAAGGCGTCGACGACGCCTTCCGCCAGCGGGGCTTCGGGGCCCACCACCGTGAAGGCGATGTCCGGGTCGCGCCGGACGAATTCGAGCAGTGAGGGGATCGACGTGAGAGGCACGTTGATCAGGCCGTCTTCCATTGCCGTGCCGCCGTTGCCGGGCGCGACGAAAACCCGGGAAACCTTGGGCGACTGGACGAGTTTCCACGCCAGTGCGTGTTCGCGTCCGCCGGAGCCGATAACGAGTATTTTCATGGTGATGGGTAAAAAGTCGTCAGTGGTGAGGCGCGAGGCGGCGTGCAAGCGAGGCACTTGCGTCCCGTCCGCCCGTCGAGATCAATGCCGGAAATGCCGTGTGCCGGTGAACACCATGGCAATACCGTGTTCATTTGCCGCCGCGATGACTTCTTCGTCGCGCATCGAGCCGCCGGGCTGGATGACGGCCTTGATGCCGCTGGCTGCGGCCTGGTCGATGCCGTCGCGGAAAGGGAAAAAAGCATCGCTCGCCATCGCCGAGCCAGAGACTTCGAGGCCGGCGTGTTCCGCTTTGATCGCGGCGATGCGCGCCGAGTTGACGCGGCTCATCTGGCCGGCGCCGATGCCCACGGTCATGCGGTCCCTGGCGTAGACGATGGCATTCGACTTGACGAATTTGGCAACGCGCCAGGCAAAGAGCAGGTCGTCCATTTCCTTGTCTGTCGGCGCGCGCGCGGTGACAACCTTCAGTTCGGCGTTGAGCAGGATGTCGGCGTCCTGTACCAGCAATCCTCCAGCGACGCGCTTCATGTCCATTTGCGGCACCGTGCCAGACCACGCGCCGCATTCGAGCAGGCGTACATTCTTTTTTGCGGCGACGGCCTCGGATGCCTCGGGGCTGACTTCGGGGGCGACGATGACTTCGACGAACTGGCGTTCGATGAGAGCCTTTGCCGTTTCGCCGTCGAGCCGGCCGTTGAAGGCGATGATCCCGCCAAAGGCCGATTCGGGATCGGTTTTGTAGGCGCGGTCGTAGGCTTGCAGCAGGTTCGCGCCATAGGCCACGCCGCAGGGATTGGCGTGCTTGACGATGACGCAGGCGGGGGCGGCAGCGAACGATTTCACGCATTCGAGCGCAGCGTCGGTGTCGGCGATGTTGTTGTACGAGAGCGCTTTGCCCTGCAACTGGCGCGCGCTCGAAATCGTGCCGGCGGGGGCGTTGTGTTCGACGTAGAAGGCGCCGGCCTGATGCGGGTTTTCGCCGTAGCGGCAGATTTGCGCGCGGATGAAATTGAGGTTCAGGCGTTCCCCGAATGCGTGCTTTTCGCCGCTGTCGTCCAGCGCGGTGAGGTAATTGGAAATCGCGCTGTCGTATTCGGCGGTGTGGGAAAACGCCTTTTTGGCGAGATTGAAACGGGTTGTGTCGGTCAGCGCGCCGCCGTTTGCGTCCATTTCTGCGAGCAGTCCGGCGTAGTCCGCCGGGTCGGTGACGATGGCGACAAAGCGGTAATTCTTGGCGCTGGAACGCACCATCGCCGGGCCGCCGATGTCGATATTCTCGATGGCGTCGTCGAGCGTGTGCGGTTTGGCGATGGTTTCGCGGAAGGGGTAGAGGTTCACGCACACCAGGTCGATGCTGCCGATGCCGTGTTCGTTCATCGTTGCGACATGCGCCGCCAGGTCGCGCCGGCCGAGAATGCCGCCATGGATCTTGGGATGGAGCGTTTTCACGCGGCCGTCGAGCATTTCGGGAAAGCCGGTGTAGTCCGACACGTCCGTGACCGGCAGGCCGGCGTCGCGGATGGCCTGGGCAGTCCCGCCGGTGGAGAGCAGTTCGACGCCGGCGGCGGCGAGAGCGCGGGCGAATTCGACGAGGCCGGTTTTATCGGAAACCGAGAGCAGGGCACGCTGGATTTTCATGGCTGGAACGAGTGGTCAGTCGAGGATGCCGTGTTCGCGCATTTTTTTGCGCAGGGTATTGCGGTTGATGCCGAGCATGTCGGCGGCGCGCGTCTGATTGCCTTCGGCGCGGTCGAGGATGTAAAGCAGCAGGGGTTTTTCGACTGCGCCGATGACCATCGCGTAGATCTCGCAAGGCGGTTCGCCGTCGAGATCCTTGAAATAGCGGTTCAGCGATCGCCGCACGCAGGCAGCGATTTCGGTTTCTTCTATCATCGTATTCCCTCTGTTTCCCCGTTCCCCCAGTGCGCTGGCGGGAACCGTCATGCTGCCAGCCGGGATGCGGATGGCTCGATTTCCATGTTGGGCCGGGCATCGGTTTCATAGCGCAGGCGGCTGTCGGCGCGTGCGGCCTGCGCAAAGTAATCGTTGACCATGGCGAGCTGCTCGGCCACCGTGTCGAGCCGGTTCATGGCATGGCGGAAGGCGCTGCTGCCCACCAGTCCCTTGGTATACCAGGAGATGTGTTTGCGTGCGACACGCACGCCGGTCGCGTCTCCGTAGAAGGCGTAGAGATCGTGCAGATGTCCCAGGAGCACGGCGTGTATTTCGGCCACTTCGGGCGGGGGCAGGTGTGTTCCCGTGTTCAGGTAATGCTCGATTTCGCGGAATATCCAGGGACGGCCCTGCGCGGCGCGGCCGATCATCACGGCGTCGGCTCCGGTATGGTCGAGCACGAACTTGGCCTTTTCCGGCGAGGTGATGTCGCCGTTGGCAATGATGGGGATGCGCGCTGCGGCTTTCACCGTCCGGATGGTGTCGTACTCGGCGTCGCCCGAGTAACCGCAGGCCCGGGTGCGGCCATGCATGGCCAACGCCTGCACGCCCGCATTCTCGGCGATTTTCAGGATGGCCAGCGCATTGCGGTGCTCGCGATCCCAGCCGGTGCGGATCTTCAGTGTGACCGGCACATCGGGAACGGCCCGCACCACGGCATCGAGGATGCGTCCGACCAGCGCCTCGTCCTGCAGCAGCGCCGACCCCGCCATCACGTTGCATACCTTTTTTGCCGGGCAGCCCATGTTGATGTCGATGATCTGCGCGCCGCGCTCGACGTTGTGGCGCGCGGCCTCGGCCATCATCGCCGGATCGGCGCCGGCGATCTGCACGCTGATGGGATCGACCTCGCCATCGTGGTTGGCGCGCCGCGCCGTCTTGGACGAGCCGTACAGCAGCGAATTCGACGTCACCATCTCGGACACCGCCATGCCCGCGCCCAATTGCTTGCACAATTGGCGGAACGGCCGGTCGGTGACGCCCGCCATGGGGGCGACGATGAGCCTGTTTCTGAGGAGGTGGGAGCCGATACGCATAAGGGGCAGGATTTTACCCGCGCCTTACGCCCCCACCAAGCAAACGAGAATTTACATTCACGGGTGGAGGCAAACCCGCCAAGCGATTACCATCTGCCGGGTGTGTCGTCGCCCGGGAGGGGTCAGCATGAGCATCGTGTCGGAGTTTCGGGAATTCGCAGTCAAGGGCAACGCCATGGATCTGGCCGTTGGCGTCATCATCGGCGCGGCCTTCGGCAAGATTGTCGAATCCATCGTCAACGATCTCATCATGCCGGTGATTGGCGCGATCTTCGGCGGGTTCGACTTCACCAACCTGTTCATCACCCTGGGCACGGTGCCCGAGGGCGTGGCCATGACCTTGGCCGAATTGAAAAAAGCCGGGGTGCCGGTATTTGCCTACGGCAGCTTCCTCACCATTCTGCTCAACTTCATCATCCTGGCCTTCATCGTTTTCATGCTGGTGAAGCAGGTCAACCGACTCAAGAAAGAAGCGCCACCGCCGGCGCCGCCTGCCACGCCCGAGGACATCGTCCTGTTGCGGGAAATTCGCGACAGTCTCAGCAAGTAAGCCCGGCGGGAGTGTTGCGCATACGCAACCCCGCAAAGAATTTACCTGCCCGGGCCGCTTGTTCGTTGGGCTGTGGGGCGGCGCGGGTACATTTCGCTTATGTTCGAACAGGGGTTTCTGTTCGTCTGGTTTTGCAATCACAACACAATGGGAGTTTCACCATGAAGCGTATACAGACCATAGGGCTGCTGGCTGGACTGGCGGCCTTGGGCGGCGCGGCTGCGCATGCGGCAGAGATGCCCGAGCGCGAACTGGGCCTGCTGTTCGGCGGCGGCTGGGCGGATAAAGACCTGGTTGGCGGCAAGAACGACGAGGTCAACCCGCTGTTCGGACTGCGCTACGGCCAGCGCCTGAACGACAGCTTCAACCTGTTCGGTGACCTGGTATATGGCCCGTACGACGGCAATCGTGCCGGCGTGGGCGATGCTGATGTGACCACGCTGCGCGGCGGCGTCGAATGGCTGTTCTCCAGGCAGCAGCGTTACAACTGGTTCCTGTCCGGCGGCATGGGGCTGATGAACGTCGACACTGACAAAGGCCCTCATTTCACCCGCCCGATGGCTTCTGTCGGAATCGGCCAGGCCTGGGAAGCAGGCGTCAACGATGCCTTCCGCTGGGAATTGCGTGCCGACCAGTCGTTTGGCAACAGCAGCCTGCC
>JAIWOL010000063.1 GCA_020216925.1 Thiobacillus sp.
GAACGCCGGTCTGACCAACTTCCAGGCGCTGCTGGGCTATTCCTGGGGGCTGGGCGCCCCGCTGGACAGCGACGGCGACGGCGTGCCCAATCGTCTCGACCAGTGCCCCAACACGCCCAAAGGTGCGGTGGTGAACGCGCAGGGTTGCCCGCTCGACAGCGACGGCGACGGCGTGTTCGATGGCCTCGACAAGTGCCCGGGCACCCCGGCTGGCGTGAAGGTCACCGCAGACGGTTGCCCGGTCGACAGCGATGGCGACGGCATCGCCGACTACAAGGACAAGTGCCCCACCGTGCCGGCTCCGGGTACTGCGGACGGCTGCCCGCTCGACAGCGACGGCGACGGCGTGATCGACGCCAAGGACGCCTGCCCCACCGTGCCCGCTCCCGGCACGGCCGACGGCTGCCCGCCCAAGCCTGTCGAAAAAGCTGTCGAATCGGCACCTGCCAAGCTGACGCTCGAAGGCGTGAACTTCGACAACGACAGCGCCGAACTGCGCGCCGAATCCTTCGCCATTCTCGACAATGCGGCCAATACGCTGAAGCAGTGGGGGGATGTCAAGATTGAAGTGGCAGGCCACACGGATTCGGTGAGCTCCGACGAATACAACTTGCGCCTGTCGCAACGCCGTGCGGAGGCCGTTCGCGCTTACCTGATCGGCAAGGGCATTGCGGCTGAACGCCTGATCGCCAAGGGTTACGGCGAAGCCAGCCCGGTAGCCGACAACGCCACCGCAGAAGGCCGTTTCAAGAACCGCCGCGTGGAACTGGTGCCGCAGCAGTAAGCCGGCCGACGCCGCAAAAACGGGTGCCGCAAGGCGCCCGTTTTTTTACGTCTGTCGGATGGCTGGGGCGTGACGAAGTGACGCCTCAGGCAGGGGGTCTGCGGTACTGGATCGCCTCCGCAAGGTGCGCGGTAAGGATGGACGGGCTGCCCGCCAGGTCGGCAATGCTGCGTGCCAGTCTGAGGATGCGATGGTAGGCGCGCGCCGAAAGATTCAGGCGCGCAATCGCCTGTTTCAACAGGGCTTCGCCAGCGGCGTCCAGAATGCACAGCGCGTCGATTTCGCGGCTGCCGAGCGCCGCGTTGGGTTTGCCCTGGCGATGCATCTGCCGGGCGCGCGCGGCTTCCACGCGCGCCCGGATCGCCGCGCTGGCTTCGCCCGGGACTGCGCGCATGAGTTCGTCCTCGGTCAGGGCCGGCACGCTGATCTGGATGTCGATGCGATCGAGCAGGGGGCCGGAGATGCGGCCCCGGTAGCGCGCGATTTGCTCCGGCGTGTCGCGGCAGGCCTGGGTGGGGTGGCCCAGATACCCGCAGGGGCAGGGATTCATGGCCGCCACAAGCTGGAAGCGGGCAGGAAAGTCGGCCTGCCGCGCCGCGCGTGAAATCGTGATGTGCCCGGTTTCCAGCGGTTCGCGCAGCACCTCCAGCACCTGGCGGGAAAACTCCGGCAACTCGTCCAGAAACAGCACGCCATGATGCGCCAGCGAGATTTCACCGGGACGCGGATTGCCGCCGCCGCCCACCAGCGCCACGGCAGAAGCGGTGTGGTGCGGGGCCCGATAGGGGCGCCGGCCCCAGTGTTCTATGCGGAACCCGCCGTTGAGCGAGGCCACGGCAGCGGCTTCCAGCGCCTCGGTCTCGTCCATGGCCGGCAGAATGCCGGGAAAACGCGCCGCGAGCATCGACTTGCCGGTACCCGGCGGGCCCGACATCAACACGGAATGCCCGCCCGCCGCCGCGACTTCCAGCGCGCGGCGCGCGGCCGTCTGGCCTTTGACATCCGCAAAATCGGGGTAGCATGGTGCCGGCGCGGTGGACGTTGCTGAAGGCGAGGCGAGCGTGCCCTGGCCGGATAGCCAGGCGCACACATCCAGCAGGCTGCCGGCGGCCAGGGTTTCGACGCCGCTTGCCAGCGCGGCTTCGCCGGCGGATACCTGCGGCAGCACCAGGCTGCGCTGTGCCGCGCGGGTGGCCAGCGCCATCGCCAGCGCGCCACGCACCGGGCGCAGCTCGCCCGTCAGCGCCAGCTCGCCGGCAAATTCGGCGGTGGCGAATCGGGTGGCGGGGATTTGCCCCGACGCTGCCAGGATGGCCAGCGCGATCGGCAAATCGAAACGCCCCGATTCCTTGGGCAGGTCGGCCGGGGCGAGGTTGACCGTGATGCGGCGCGCCGGAAACTCGAAACGCGCGTTCTGGATCGCGGCCCGCACGCGGTCGCGTGCTTCCTTCACTTCGGTTTCCGGCAGGCCGACCAGCGTGAATGCGGGCAGCCCGTTCGCCAGATGGGCTTCCACCACCACCTCGGGCGCAGACATGCCAGCCAGCGCGCGGCTCTTGACGACGGCGACGGCCATTTATGCGTCGGGGTGTGGTTTTTCCTGTTCGGCCTGGCTTTCCAGCTGGGCCAGGCGGGCTTCCAGGGCCGCCAGTTTGTCGCGCGTGCGGGCGAGCACTTCGGTCTGCACGTCGAATTCCTCGCGCGTGACCAGATCGAGCTTGCCGAGCATGGCAGCGAGGCCGGCCTTGAGATTCTGTTCGATGTCCCCGGCGGGGGATTGCCGGAACAGGTCGGCCAGCTTCTGCGCCGCCTCGTTCAGGAAAGCGGCGTTGGGGAAAGGCGAATTGGGTTTCATGTTGCACTCCGGTTGACGGACGAAGTGTAGCAATGGACGCCGGAAAGCACTTGCACAAGGAAAGTGCGCGTCCGGCGCGGACTGCACCACATGCGTGCGTTGTATTGCGCGGTACAACAGGGAAAAACGCTAACCATATGAAAAATAATGATTAAAAATCTGGCATGCGCCGTGCTTGAAGGGAGATGCAATTTTGCACTCTTCAACGTCGGAGAAATCGAGCATGAAAAAAATCGTATCTGCACTGATGGCTGGCCTGATGGGCGCTCCCGCGGTCGCCCTGGCTGAAGACAGCCCGCATACCTTCAGCGGCAACGTCACGCTGAGCAGTGATTATCTCTTCCGCGGCATTTCGCAAACCGGCGGCGATGCGGCGATTCAGGGTGGACTCGATTACAGCCATGCGAGCGGCTTCTATCTGGGCACCTGGGCTTCGAACGTGGGCTGGATCGAGGATTTCCAGGGATATAAATCGGGCAACATGGAGATCGACCTGTATGGCGGCTACCGGGGTGAGCTTGGCCCGGTTTCCTACGATGTGGGGGTCATTGGCTATTTCTATCCCGGTGACAATGGCGGGGCAACCACCGGCGACACCACTGAGCTTTATATCGGCCTGGGCTGGAAATGGTTCAGCGCCAAGTACGCCTACAGCATCAGCGACGAAACGTTCGGTTTTGCCAATTCTGACGGCTCGAACTATTTCGAAATCAACGCCAGCTATCCCGTCGGCGAAACCGGCCTGACCCTGGGCGCACACTGGGGCACCTTTTCGTTCAAGAACAATGGCGCGCAGGATTACGACGACTGGAAAGTCAGCGCCGCCTACGACATGGGCAAGCTCTCTCCCGTGATGTCCGGCGTAACGCTGGGCGTGGCCTATTCGGACAGCAATGCCGGCAAGTCGGCATGGACGGATGCCAATGGCCGGTATCTGGGCGACAGCACTACCTTCGTCTGGATCGGCAAGGCGCTCTGAATCGCCTGAAATGAAAACGGGCATGCGCCCGTTCGTGCAACCTCGTTGAAGTGGGAGACAACATGAAATTCGTAACGGCCATCATCAAGCCGTTCAAGCTGGACGAAGTGCGCGAGGCCCTGTCGGCCATCGGCGTCACCGGCCTGACGGTCACGGAAGTGAAGGGGTTCGGGCGGCAGAAGGGTCACACCGAGCTGTATCGCGGCGCGGAGTACGTGGTCGACTTCCTGCCCAAAGTGAAAATCGAAGTCGCCATCAAGGCTGAACTGCTGGAGCGCGTGATCGAGGCAATCGAGAAGGCCGCCAACACCGGCAAGATCGGCGACGGCAAGATTTTTGTGACCAGCCTGGAACAGGTCGTGCGTATCCGCACGGGCGAATCCGGTCCCGACGCGCTGTAAGGAGCCTGAACATGAAAAAGCTATTGGCCTCGTTAGGCCTGATGTTTGCCCTGTTGTCTCCCGGCCTGACGCTGGCGCAGGATGCTGCCGCGCCGGTTGAAGAGGCGGTTGCCGTTGAAGCGGCGGAAACGGTTGCGGTCGAAGCGCCGGTAGCCGAAGCTGCGGCGCCGGATCGGGCCGCGGCTGCCGTAGAAGCCGCCGCGCCAGTGCCCGACAAGGGCGACACTACCTGGATGATGGTTTCCACCCTGCTGGTCATCCTGATGATCATTCCGGGTGTGGCGCTGTTCTACGGTGGCCTGGTGCGCGCCAAGAACATGTTGTCGGTGCTGACCCAGGTGATGGCAATCTTCTGTCTCGTCTCCGTTCTGTGGGCGGTGTATGGCTACTCGCTGGCCTTTGGCGACGGCGGCAGCATGAACTGGGCGATCGGCGATCTTTCGAAGATGTTCCTTGCGGGCATCACCGGGGATTCGACGGCCGCCACGTTCTCCGACGGTGTGGTCATCCCCGAATTCACCTTCGTCGCCTTCCAGCTGACCTTTGCTGCCATCACCGTGGCGCTGATCGTTGGCGGCCTGGCCGAGCGGGTGAAGTTCTCGGCGCTGCTGGTCTTTGCCGTGCTGTGGTTCACCTTCTCCTACCTGCCGATCGCACACATGGTGTGGGCAAGCGGCGGCTATCTGTTCGAGAAGGGCGATCTGGACTTCGCGGGCGGCACCGTGGTGCACATCAACGCCGGCATCGCCGCGCTGGTGGGGGCCATCGTACTGGGCAAACGCCTGGGCTACGGTCGTGACGCCATGCCTCCGCACAGCCTGCCTATGACCATGGTTGGCGCTTCGCTGCTGTGGGTGGGCTGGTTCGGTTTCAACGCCGGTTCCAACCTCGAAGCCACCGGCGGGGCTGCGCTGGCCTTCATCAACACCATTCTGGCAACGGCGGCGGCCGGTCTGGCCTGGATGTTTGCCGAATGGATGCTGCGCGGCAAACCCTCCATGCTGGGCGTGGCGTCGGGCGTCGTCGCCGGCCTGGTGGCGATCACGCCGGCAGCCGGTCTGGTCGGCCCCATGGGCGGCATCGTCCTCGGTGCCATCGCGGGTGTGGTCTGTCTGTGGGGTGTCACCGGCCTGAAGAAAATGCTGGGTTACGACGATACACTCGATGTGTTCGGCATCCACGGCATCGGCGGCATCGTCGGCGCCATCGGCACCGGCATTTTCGTGTCGCCGGCTCTGGGCGGAGTGGGTGTGGACGGCTACATCATGAGCAGCCAGGTCGTCACCCAGGCAACCGGTGTGATCATCACGATCATCTGGTCGGGCGTGGTGAGTCTGGTGGCCTTCAAGCTGATCGACATGACCATGGGGCTGCGCGTCAGCGAAGAACAGGAGCGCGAGGGCCTGGATACGGCCAGCCACGGCGAGCGTGCCTACAACATGTAACCCCTTGCTTTCTCCAGGCAAGTCGGGGGCGCTCTGCAGGGCGCCCCTTTTTTCGTCCGCTGTGCGGGCGGTCAACCGGCAGAAGGGGCGGTTTTCCGCGTCGGGACACAGTGCGCGCCGTCCGTGAACGTCAAGGGGCCGGGCCTTGCCGCGCATGGAAAAACGCCCGCAAGCCGCTGCGAGAAGGGCCGCGAAAGAGACGAAAACAGGCTGTCCGCACGCTCGCCGTCGTTTGCAGCAGGCACAGCGGCCCGGCGTGGCACGCCAGCCGGCGGAGGGCCTGGCTTACTGCGCGGCCGTCGGCGCCGCGGGGGCTGCGGCAACAGGCGCGGCGGGTTTGCGGCCAGGGGGCGCGATCTTGGGGTAGCCCGCGCGGTCGAGCGCGCTCTGCCACTGGCCGGCTTCAAAACCGTCGATCTTGTCTGCGCCCACCACCAGCACCGGCACCGACAGGCGGCCGGTGAGCTTCTGCAGCTCGGCCTGCGCTTCCGGGCTGGTTTGCGGGTCCTTGTCGCTGAAGGGGATGCCGCGCCCGGCCAGCAATTGCCGGGCCTGGTCGCAGGGCGCGCCGCAGGCGCTGGCATAAAGCGTTACGGGGAACTTTTCGCGGGCGATGCGGGCGGCGTAGTTTTCGTTGCCTTCGATCACGCTGCCCTTGAATGCTTTCTGCTGCGCGTTCTTGACGCTGGGCGGTGGCGGCTGGTCGCTGTAGACCGTGCGGCCCTGCGCATCCTTCCATTGATAGAGTTGCGCGGCGCCGGCGCTGGTGATGGCGGCGAGGCACGCCGCCGCAAGGCTGAGAGCTGCTTTCATGCTGCCTCCCGGGAGGACGGAATCGGATAGATAACGGTGCCCCGGATCGGATCTTTAGCCGGTGGGCCGTCGCGAATCCTTCGCCCCCTCTTTGCAAACGGACCTCAGGCCATGCCGTTGTGCCGCAGCAGCGCGTCGATGACCGGTTCGCGGCCGCGGAAGGCCCTGAACGATTCGAGCGCGGGCCGCGCGCCGCCCTGGGCGAGGATTTCGCTCCAGAAACGGTGGCCCACCTCCGGGTTCAGCACGCCGCCGTAGCCTTCCGCCTCGTCTTCGAACAGGGCGTAGGCGTCGGCGGAGAGCACTTCTGCCCACTTGTAACTGTAGTAACCCGCGGCGTAGCCGCCGGCGAAGATGTGCGAAAAATTGTTGGGAAAACGGTTGTAGTCCGGCGGAATGACGACAGCGACCTGTTTGCGGATCTCGTTCAGCAGGTCCATCGCGGTGCGGCTGCCGGCAGGGTCGAAATCGTCGTGCAGGCGCATATCGAACATGGCGAATTCGATCTGACGCAGGGTTTGCAGGCCGGACTGAAAGTTCTTTGCCGCCAGCATCTTGTCGAAGAGCGGGCGCGGCAACGGCTCGCCGGTGTCGACGTGCGCGGTCATGTGCTTCAGCACGTCCCATTCCCAACAGAAGTTTTCCATGAACTGGCTCGGCAGTTCGACCGCGTCCCATTCGACGCCGTTGATGCCGGATACGCCGAGTTCCTCGATCTGCGTGAGCAGATGATGCAGGCCGTGGCCGGTTTCGTGGAACAGGGTGATGACCTCGTCGTGGGTGAAGAGCGCCGGCTTGCCGCCGACCGGGGCGGAAAAGTTGCAGTTGAGATACGCCACGGGTGTTTGCACGCCGTCGCGCGTGCGACGGCGGGTGATGACGTCGTCCATCCACGCGCCGCCGCGTTTGGAGGCGCGCGCGTACAGGTCGAGATAGAACTGGCCGATGCGCTTGCCGGCATGGTCTGTCAGCGTGTAGAACTTCACGTCGGGGTGCCACACCGGGGCGCTGTCTTCGCGGATGAAGATGCCGTAGAGCGTCTCAACCAGCTTGAACAGGCCCGCCAGCACGCGCGCTTCGGGAAAGTACTGCTTCACTTCCTGGTCCGAGAAGCTGTAGCGGGCCACGCGCAGCTTTTCCGAGACGTAGGCGTTGTCCCAGGCTTCGAGTGCGTCATAGCCGAGCGTGTCGCGGGCGAAAGTCTTGAGCTCCGCGAAATCCTTTTCGGCATAGGGACGGGCGCGGGCGGCGAGCTCGTCGAGGAATTGCAGCACCTGCCGCGGGGAATCGGCCATCTTTGCTTCGAGCGACACGTCGGCGTAGGACGCAAAACCCAGCAGTGCGGCGGTTTCGCGGCGCAGCCTGAGAATCTGCGCGATGAGCGGCGTGTTGTCGAGTTCGGCCTTGCCGAATTCGGAGGCGCGGGTGACGTAGGCGCGATAGAGAATCTGCCGCAGTTCGCGGCTGTCGGCGTACTGCATCACCGGCAGGTAGGACGGCATGTGCAGCGTGATTTTCCAGCCGCTGTGGCCGTCGGCTTCGGCGGCGGCCTTCATCATCGCCAGCACATCGTCGGGAATGCCGGCCAGTTCGGACGGCTCGTCGATGATGAGGTGGTAGTCGTTGGTCGCGTCGAGCAGGTTCTCTTCGAATCTGGCCGACAGCGCCGCCAGTTCCTCCTGAATCGCCTTGAAACGCGCTTTTTTGTCGGCCGGCAGTTCGGCGCCGCCCAGGCGGAAATCGCGCAGCTCGTTTTCAACGATCTTCCTGCGCGCCGGCGACAGCGTGGCAAACGCCGGACTGGCGGCGAGCGCCTTGTATTTGGCGTAAAGCGCTTCGTTCTGGCCCAGCTCGGCATAGTAGAGCGTGATCTTGGGCAGATTGGCGTTATAGACCTCGCGCAGTTCGGGCGAGTCCATCACCGAATGCAGGTGGGAAACCTGGCCCCAGGCGCGGCCGAGTTTTTCGTTGGCGTCGTCGAGCGGGGCAACGAAGGACTCCCACTCGGCCGGGGTGTCGGCGGCCTCGGCGCGCGCCACTGCCGCGCGGCAATCGGCCAGCAGTTGGTCGATGGCAGGGGTGACGAATTCTGGCTTGAATTCGGCAAAGCGGGGCAGGGCGGAAAAATCGAGAAGGGGATTCATGGCGGCACGCAATACAGGAAGGATCGGGAATTATACTTTCGACCCGGCTTCCCGATTTTCAACCCCATGACTGACAAGGTTTACGATTCTTCGCTGGCCCCGCACCACGGGATGGCCCCCGAATGCGCCCCGGGTGCCTGGGTGCATCCGCGCGCCACGGTCATCGGCGAGGTGACATTGGGGCGTGACAGTTCGGTGTGGCCCGGCGCGGTGATCCGCGGCGACGTGAACCGCATCGTCATCGGCGAGGCCAGCAACATCCAGGACGGCAGTGTGCTGCATGTGTCGCACAAAACGCCGGCTCATCCCGACGGCGGGCCGCTGCGGATCGGCGACCGGGTGACCGTCGGCCACACCGTCATCCTGCATGCCTGCACCATAGCGGACGAATGCCTGATCGGCATGGGTTCGATCATCCTCGACGGCGCGGTGGTGCACAAGCACGTGCTGCTGGGCGCGGGGTCGCTGGTGCCCGAAGGCCGCGTGCTCGAATCCGGGTATCTCTACCTCGGCCGGCCGGCCAAGGCCATGCGTCCGCTCACCGAAGACGAGATTGCCTACTTTGCATATTCGGCCGGGCACTATGTGAAACTGGCCCGGTCGTACCAAACCTGACTCCCGCCTGAAACACAAGATTCAAGGATTCCCCGTGAAAGCCGCCAAACCTCTGCTCGTTGCCCTGGCCGTGCTCGCCATGCTGGGCGCGCTGACGTATGCCCTTACCCAGAAACCGCAGGCGCCGGCCGTCACCTTCACCACGCTCGACGGCAAACAGATCTCGCTCGAACAGATGCGCGGCAAGGTGGTGCTGGTGAATTTCTGGGCCACCTCCTGCCCCGGCTGCATCAAGGAAATGCCGGGCATGATCGAGACCTATCGCGATTACAAGGATCGGGGATTCGAGATCGTCGCGGTGGCGATGAGCTACGACCCGCCCAACTTCGTGACGAACTTCGTGCAGACCCGGCAGTTGCCGTTTCCGGTGGCGCTCGATGTGGACGGCGCGCACGCGCGTGCCTTTGACGATGTGCAGCTCACGCCGACCAGTTTCCTTATCGGCAAGGACGGCCGCATCCTCGAACGGAAACTCGGCGAACTCGATTTCGCCAGGCTGAAAGCCCAGCTCGACAAGGAACTCTCATGATCGCCCGCCTCATTTTCGTGTTGCCCTTCGTGCTGCTTACAGCCTGCGGTGCAGGTGCGCCGCCCCCCGCCGCCAAGTCCCTGCCGGAAGCGCCGCCCCCGCCTGCGTTGCAGGAAGAAGATCGTCTCGTCTGCCCGGCCGATGTGAAGGAATGCCCCGACGGCAGCTTCGTCAGCCGCACCGGCCCGCGTTGCGAATTCGCCGCTTGCCCGGCGGAGAAGAAATAATGCGACAGGGAGGCAGGGGAGGTTTGGTTTCCCCCCGACCGCCCTGTAACCCTGCTTTCATTCCTCAACACTTCCTACTTCCATGGCGCAATACGTCTATTCCCTCAACCGGGTCGGCAAGATCGTGCCGCCCAAACGTCAAATCCTGAAGGACATTTCGCTGTCTTTCTTCCCCGGCGCGAAGATCGGCCTGCTGGGCCTGAACGGC